>NZ_CAWVCU010000123.1:0-4088 GCF_963927765.1 uncultured Agathobaculum sp.
CCGGTATCAACGGCCTTCATGCCGCGCACCAAACCGTCCGTGGACTCCATCGCGATGCAGCGCACGGTATCCTGACCGATGTGCTGCGCAACCTCGACCGTGATGACACAGCCGTTGTTGTCGATCGTGATGGCGCTCAGCAGCTTGGGCAATGCGTCGGCAGCAAATTTAATGTCCAGCACCGGTCCGATAATCTGGACAACGGTGCCAATATTCTGCTCACTCATTGGCAAAACTCCTAATTCGTATCGTCCTATGCGCCGACTTCGCCCGAACCCGCAACGATCTCGGTGATCTCCTGCGTGATGGCTGCCTGACGTGCACGGTTATAGGACAGATTCAGATTTTCGATCATCTCGCTGGCATTGTCGGACGCAGCCTCCATCGCCATGCGGCGCGCGGACTGCTCGGAGCAGTAGCTTTCCACCACCGCGCCGTACAGCACACCGTACAGGTATTCGGGAATGATCGCGTCGAACACTGCCTCGGGAGAGGGATCGTATTCGGTCAGCACACGCGCGCCCGACGTCTTTTCGCCTTTTTCGCTACGCTCAAAGCTGGCAGGCAGCAGCTGGATGCACTTGGGCTCCTGCTGCAAAGGCGAGACAAAGCGGGTGTAGCAGAGGAACACCTCGTCCACCTGCCCGCCGCGGAACAGGCCGAGCATACGCTCGACGATCTCATGCGTGTCGCTGATTTTCATAGTTTCGGCAATGCCCGGATAATCCGCCGCAACCGGCCAGTCGCGCTTGGCGTAATACTCCTGCGCCTTTTTGCCGATCGTGACGATCTGCGCCTTTTTGCTCTCCATCTCGGCAGCTGCCAGCTTGAACAGGTTGGCGTTGTAGCCGCCCGCCAGACCGCGGTCGCCCGCGATGACGATATACAGGCTGTTCTTCACCGGGCGGCGGCGCGTATAAACCGAGTCGCCGTCCCGCGTTTCCGCAGCCAGCCGGGTGATGGTTTCATACATCGTGTTGAAATAGGGCCGCGCGGCCAGCGCGCGCTCCTTGGCGCGGCGCATTTTGGAAGAGGCCACCAGCTCCATTGCCTTGGTGATCTGCATGGTGGACTGCACCGACTTGATGCGGCGCTTAATGTCCTTCATGTTTCCGGAAGCCATTGTTCAGTCCCCCTTCCGCCTTAATGCTCGGAAAGGAACTTTGCTTTGAATTCCTCGATCGCTTTCGTCAGCTTCTCCTTGATGTCGTCGTCCATCTGCTTGGTCGCACGGATGGTCTCGGGAACGTCGCCATAGACACCGTCGATAAACGCAAACAGCTCTTTCTCGAACTCGGCCACTTTATCCGCCGGAATATCAAGCAGCTGACCGGAAATAACCGCAAAAATAATGATAACCTGCTTTTCGACCGGGATCGGGCTGTTCTGCGGCTGCTTGAGCACTTCTACGATGCGCTCGCCCTGATTCAGACGCTTCTTGGTGTCCGCGTCGAGGTCGGAGCCGAACTGCGAGAACGCCTGCAGCTCGCGGTACTGCGAGTACGCCAGCTTCAGGGTGCCCGCAACCTTCTTCATCGCCTTGATCTGCGCGTTGCCGCCGACACGGGATACCGAAATACCGGGGTTAACCGCCGGACGGATACCGGAGTTGAACAGCTCGGTCTCAAGGAAGATCTGGCCGTCCGTAATCGAAATGACGTTGGTCGGGATATAAGCCGAAACGTCGCCCGCCTGCGTCTCGATGATCGGCAGCGCGGTCAACGAACCGCCGTCCTGGATGTTGGCTGCGCGTTCCAGCAAACGGGAATGCAGATAGAATACGTCGCCGGGGTATGCCTCACGTCCTGGCGGACGATGGAGCAGCAAGGAAAGGGCACGATAAGCCACTGCGTGCTTGGACAGATCATCATAGATAACCAGCACGTCCTTGCCCTTATGCATAAAGTACTCACCGATCGAGCAGCCCGCATACGGCGCGATATACTGCAGCGGCGCGGACTCGGATGCGGTCGCAGCGACAATGCAGGTATAATCCATAGCGCCGTTCTGCGCCAGCGTCTCAGCCACCTGTGCAACCGTCGAACGCTTCTGGCCGATGGCTACATAGATACAGATAACGCCCGTACCCTTCTGGTTGATGATGGTGTCCAGACAGATCGCGGTCTTACCGGTCTGACGGTCACCGATAATCAGCTCACGCTGACCGCGGCCGATCGGGATCATGGAGTCGATCGCCTTGATGCCGGTCTGCAGCGGCACATTAACCGGCGCACGCTCGATGATGCCCGGCGCGGGGCTTTCGATCGGGCGCGACTCGGTGGTATGGATCGGGCCCTTGCCGTCGATCGGCTTGCCCAGCGCGTCCACAACGCGGCCGAGCATGGCCTCACCCACCGGCACCTCTACGATGCGGTTTGTGCGTTTTACCGTGTCGCCCTCACGAATATCCTGATCCGAACCCAGGATTACGGCGCCGACCAGATCCTCCTCGAGGTTCTGCGCCATGCCGTATACGCCGCCCGGAAATTCGAGCAGCTCACCGGACATGCAGTTTTCCAGACCGTGAACATGCGCGATACCGTCACCGACGGTGACAACCGTACCGACGTCGGTCAGCTTGATCTGGCTCTGGTAGTGCGTGATCTGCTCTTTGATAATATTGCTAATCTCTTCGGGGCGTAATTCCATAAAGTCACCTACTTCCTTACGCGATAGTATTGGTCAGCCGTGCGGCAATCTCGCTCAAACGAGTGCGCAGGCTGGTGTCGAACTGCTCGTTTCCGAGCTTTACGACAATGCCGCCGAGGATGCTTTCATCCACCGACGTTTCGAGCACCACCTGTTTTCCGGTGACGGCGCTCATCTTTGCTTTCAGCTTTTCGGTCAGTGCTTCGCTCATCGGCTTTGCCGTGACCGCATGCACCTCCACGATGCCGTTTTCAAAGTAATACTGTTCTTTATACGCCTGATACATGCTCTGAATCAGACCGACGCGGCCCTTTTCCGTAATCAGCATCAGGAAATTGAGCAGGAATTCCTCAATTCGCCCTTCAAACACCTTGCGCAGAACATTCTGCTTGTCCTCCAGCGCAATGGACGGCGTCAAGAGCATCTTGAGGAAATCAGGCTCACGCTTGAACACCTCGCAGACCGCGGCAAGCTCATCGAGATAGGCTTTTTCCTTTTTCTCGTCCGCAGCCACTTCATACAGACTCAGCGCATAGCGTTCGCTTACAATATCAGCCACCTGCGCTCACCCCACCTTGTCGATGAACTCTTCGATGAAACGCTCATGATCGGCATCCTTGATGTCGCGTTCGACAACCTTGGAGGCGATCATAACAGAAAGGCTTGCGACCTCGTCCTTGAGCTCGTTCATGGCCTTCTTGCGCTCCTGCTCGATGGTGTTCTCGGCCTTCTTCATCATGGCAGCGGCCTGCTGCGAGGACTCCTTGAGGATCTCCTCACTGCGCACAGTCGCGCGGCGGGTGGCGGAACCGACGATCTCGGCAGCTTCCGCCTTGGCCCTGGACAGGCGCTCGGTGTATTCGCTTCGCATCTGCTCGGCCTCGGTCTGTGCCTTTTCCGCATTGGAATAGATCGCCTGCACCTCTTCCTCGCGTGCAGCAAGCATTTTGCGCACGGGCTTAAACAGGAACTTCTTGATGATGGCAAATGTAATCAGCGTATTGCACATCGTCACAAGGATCTCCCACCAGCCAATGCTGACAAAGGCCTGATATATCGCTTCCGACACTGTTTTACCTCCTTCCCCAACGGAAGATAAATCCGTTCATCCTATTATCGCCAGACTGCTTAGAACTGGCCGACAAACGGGTTGGCAAACAGCAGGATCAGCGCGATAACCAGCGCGTAAATACCGGTGGACTCGGCCATAGCGATACCGAGAATCATGGTACGGGTGATATCGCCCTGCGCTTCCGGCTGACGGCCGATGGCGGCACACGCCTGACCTGCGGTGTAACCTTCACCGATACCAGGGCCAAGACCTGCGATCATCGCCATACCGGCGCCGAGGGCGGACATACCTGCTACAAATGCTTTGGGATCCATACTTTTTTCCTCCTGAAAATGTTGTTGTTCAAAATTTGAGAATGGATTCGGTT
>NZ_CAWVCU010000124.1:0-6137 GCF_963927765.1 uncultured Agathobaculum sp.
GTCGTTTTACCAGAGCCGGACGCACCGACGAGGAACACAAATTCCCCTTCATCCACGCGCAGGTTCGCTTTGTTCACCGCACGGGTACCGTTATCGTACACCATGGTGACATCGTTCATCCGTATCACAGGCATTCCTCCTCGGAGCCAAACTAAATACCAAAAAGGCAAAGGTGCATGTCGATCATACACCTTTGCCTATTATAACAGATTTTCTTAGCCGACGCAAGACGACAATCCCTGCCATTTCCCTGCATGACCATATTTTTGCGTGAAGATTTTGTGAACAATCCGCCCTCAGCGCACGTTTTCCTCACGGCTGGCCAGATATTTGCGCACCATCAGCGCCACTTTGAACACGATTGCATGGTCAAATTCACGCAGATCGAGGCCGGTCAGCTTTTTGATCTTTTCCAAGCGGTACACCAAAGTATTGCGATGTACAAACAGCTTACGCGAGGTTTCCGAAACGTTCAGGTTGTTTTCAAAGAACTTCTGGATGGTAAACAGCGTTTCCTGATCGAGCGAATCGATCGAACCCTTTTTGAACACCTCGCTGAGGAACATTTCGCACAGCGTGATCGGCAGCTGATAAATCAGACGGCCAATGCCGAGATTTTCAAAGCTGATGATATTCTTTTCCGTGTCAAACACCGCGCCAACCTCGATGGCAGTCTGTGCTTCCTTAAAGGATTTGGCAATATCCTTCATCTGCGAGGACACGGAACCGATGCCGATCAGACACTTGACCGACAGCTCGCTGAGCAGCGCTTCTTCAATCGAAGCGGCGATCTTTGCCAGATCCTTGACATCGCTGCCCGCCTTGACTTCCTTAACGACCACGATATCGGTCTCGGAAATATGCAGCACAAAGTCCTTCTGCTTGTCCGGGAACATGCCGGTCACGACATCGATTGCCGCAACGTCCGCCGGCATCTGCTGGCGAACCAAGAAAACCACGCGCGGCACATCGTTGCCGAAATGCAGTTCACGGGATTTGATGTAGATATCGCCCGGCAGAATGTTATCCAGAATGATGTTTTTGACAAACGTTGCCTTATCGTGCTTTTCATCATAGAGCGTCTTGATGTTGTTGATCGCAACCGCCACCAGCGAGCAAATACTGCGCGCGAGCTCGTCCTCTCCCTGCACGAAAACAGCGTATTCCAGCCGACTAGCCCGATCGCCTGTGGTATGGTAGGTATAGCCACCAAAACGGACAATCTCACCGGCAAAGCCAAGCTCGGTGATTGCCTCTTCCCGCATTTCACCAATACGGGGCAGATCGGTACACGCCACGACCGCACCGCTCGCATCCACGATACCAATGGTACGTTCTACCGTGTCCTTCATCTGCAAAACAATCGACTGGAACAATCTTGAAGCCATTTCCATCACCTTTCCCGTATTTCCCTCTTGTCTTGTGCGCTTTCACGCTATGCCAACGCTGCCCCGGCCACAAAAACTGCCGTATTCCTGACATTGTTCACAAGAACCCTCGAGGTTCCCTGTGCATTTTAAGACATTATATCATAGTCTTCTACATTTTTGTACAAAAATTTTTATTTTTTTTGGCGATTTTTAGATACTCTCCGATGCCGGCTTTTGAAGCGTCGTCAGCTCCTGATCGGTCAAGGCGCGAAACGCACCTTCTACTAAGGCCGGATCGAGCCGCAAACCGCCTAGTTGCACGCGGCGCAGCTGTACCACCACGCCGCCTACCGCTGCGATCATGCGTTTGACCTGATGATATTTTCCTTCCCGCAGGATGACCCGCACACGCTGCGCACCATCCCCTGTCAGTCGTTCCAGACGGGCGGGCAGGCAAACCGTACCGTCCTTGAGCGTCAGCCCTTTTTCAAAGCGTATTTCCGCATCCGGCAGCAGTTCCCCTTCCACCGTGGCCTCATACACCTTTTCTACATGACGCGACGGGCTCATCAGCGCATGGCTGAGCGCGCCGTCATCGGTCACGATGAGTAGTCCCTCGGTATCCTTATCCAGCCGTCCAACTGCAAACAAACCGCGCCGGATTTCCTCTGGAAACAGGTCGAGCACGGTAGAATGCCGCGCATCCCGGCTCGCGGTGATCACCCCGGCCGGCTTATTGAGCATATAGTACCGCTGCGCCTGATACTGCTGCGCCTGTCCATCCAGCACCACTTGCGCAGTGTCTGAATCCACTTTTGCCGCGGGATCGCGCTCTGTCGCGCCGTCAACCTGCACGCGGCCCGCGCGAATCATAGCTTGTACTTCCTTTCGGCTGCCGCAATTCAAATGCGCCAGCAGCTTGTCCAATCGCATCCGTGGCATTTTGTCTCCCCCGACAATTCATTCCTGCTAATAGCATACCACTTTTTTGCAAATTGCACAATAGGGAATTGCAGAAAAAGTGCAATTCCCTAAATTTCGTTTGCGGATACAACAATCTAAGCCCTGATTTTTGTATATTTGCACAGTCAGCCGCATACATATCATGTATTGTATGCATTACCTCTATTCTGCCGAATCGGTTTCCGGCATTTCCGTAATGCCATGCACAAAGCCATCCGTCTCCGCGGAACTGATATCCGCAGCGATCAGCTGATTGCGGCGAATGAGTAAGTTGGCGATCACGCCCTCTTCTCCAGTCGGATACTCGGTCAGCTCATACGTATACAGCGTTGCCCGTTTGCCCTGATACGGCGTAAGGTCCAGCCCTTGCCCCAGTTGAATGGCGTTATATGCCTGATAGGTGTCATCAAAAGTTTTGGGAATCTGCACTTCACGCTCACTGCGCGGTTCCGGGTTCACCTTCCAGCCATAGCTTTCGAGCAACGCAACGCGCTGCTCATTGTTTTTCAGCTTGCTGTCCAAATCTATTTCGCCCGACACGGTCTGCGCATGCATTGTCTCCGCTGCCGGCGCGAGCAACGTAACACCCAAAACCACAGCACTCACCGCCAGTACGCCTGCCACCACTTTTTTTACCGATACCTTGGCTGCAAAAACAATCATGCTATCGCCCCTCCTGCTTTTGCTTTATCCTATGCAGACAAACCGCAAAGCAGAACAACAAAACACCGCCCGGCAGAAGCTCTTGCTTCCATCGGGCGGTGTTCTTCATTCTTTCTATTCGAACAATTACGCCAGAATCTGTGCTGCCAGCGTATCTGCCAGCTCTTCGAGCGCACCATACTGGCTATCCGCCAGCGTGGACTTGAGGGCGATCGTATTTTCCAATACGGTCATGTTTTTCATGCCCTCCAGAATGGCCTTCATGTGACGGCCGGAAACCGGCGCCCATGTACCGTTCTCAAGCAGCGCTACCGTGCGGTTTTGCAGGTTCAGCGCTTTGAGATCATGCAGGAAGGCCTCCATGCGCGGCTGCAAGCCACCGTTGTAGGTCGGCGCAGCCAAAACCAGATGGCTGCACCGGAAGCTTTCGGCCACCAGTTCAGAAACATCCGTGCCAGATACATCGTACATCGCAATATTGTGCACGCCCTTGTCAGCCAGCATGCCAGCCAGAACATTGGCAGCATTCTCCGTGTTGCCATACATCGTGGCGTAGGCGATCATAACGCCCTTGTCCTCCGGCTCGTAAGCGCTCCACTTCTGGTATTTTTCCAGCATCGTCTCCAGATTGCCGCGCCAAATCGGACCATGCAGCGGGCAGATCATCTCAATGTCCAGTGCAGCCGCCTTCTTCAGCAGCGCCTGTACCTGCGCACCATACTTGCCCACGATGTTGGTATAGTACCGGCGGGCATCGTTCAGCCAAACGCTGTCAAACACGAGTTCATCATCAAAGATATTGCCTGCCAGTGCGCCAAATGTGCCGAATGCATCCGCCGAGAACAGAGTTTTGCTCGGCTCGTCATAGGTAACCATAACTTCCGGCCAGTGTACCATCGGTGCCATGACAAAATGCAGCGTATGGCGGCCGGTAGAGAGCTTGTCCCCTTCCGCGACCACCAGTGCACGCTCCTTCATATCCTCTGCATAGAACTGCGCGAGCATAACCAGCGCTTTAGCGCTGCAAACAATCTTTGCTTCGGGATAGCGGTGCAGCAGCGCAACGATCATGCTGCAATGGTCCGGCTCCATATGGTGAACCACCAGATAGTCAAGCGGACGGCCTGCCAACGCGGCAGAGACATTTTCATAAAACTGACGGCTGATGGAATCGTCCACCGTATCAAACAGCACGGTTTTTTCATCCAGCAGCAGATAGCTGTTATAGGAAACACCGCGCGGGATCGGGAACAGATTTTCAAATCGGCTCAGGCGGCGATCGCTTCCGCCAACATAAACGAGATCATCCTGGATCTTTCGGATTGTGTGCATCGCAAGAAACCTCCGTATTTTCATAATTTGTTAAAATTATATCACAAATTCCTTTTTTCGTCTACCCTGCTGCGCCGCTCACACCAACAAAAAACCGGCTGCCGAAACAGCCGGTTTTTGACAAAATCAATGTTTTATTCCTTATTGAGAGCTTCCAGTCTCGCCTTGTTCTCCGCGATGACCTTTTCCTGCACCTGTGCGGGCGCTTCGTCGTAACGCTCAAAGTTGGAAACGAACGAACCACGGCCCTGCGTCATCGAACGCAGCGTGATCGCGTAGTCAGCCAGCTCTGCCATCGGGCACTCTGCCAGAATCTCCTGCTTGCCGCCTTCGATCGGGTTCATACCCATAATGCGGCCACGGCGCTTGTTCAGATCGCCGATTACATCACCCATGTACGCATCCGGAATGACAACCTTCATCGAGCAGACCGGCTCGAGCAGCACCGGGCTTGCCTGCGGAATACCCGCCTTATACGCCAGACGCGCTGCCATCTTAAAGGACAATTCGTTGGAGTCGACATCATGGTAAGAGCCGTCGAGCAGGGTTGCACGCAGGCCAACCATCGGATAACCTGCCAGCACGCCATGCTCCATCGCCTCACGGATACCCTTATCAACCGCCGGATGGAAGTTCTTCGGAACAGAACCGCCAAAAATCTTCTCCTCAAACAGGTAATCGCCTTCCGGATACGGAGCAAACTCCATCTTAACATGACCATACTGTCCATGGCCGCCGGACTGCTTCTTATGCTTGCCTTCGACCGTCACCGGCTTGCGGATCTTCTCGCGGTACGGTACGATCGGCGCAGTCAGCTGCACCTCAACGCCGAACTTATCCTTGAGCTTGGCGCACAGTACATCCAGATGAATGTCGCCTGCACCCGAAATGGTATGCTGCTTGGTTTCCGGATTGAACTCAGTCTCGAAGGACGGGTCCTCGTCATGCAGACGCGCCAGACCAGTAGAGATTTTTTCTTCCGCACCCTTGACCTTAGGCGCAATGCCCTGCGTATAGCACGGCGGCGCAAACTCGATCGGCTCGAGCTCCACCTTACGCACGCTCATGGAGAGCGTATCGCCGGTCTTGGTGGTGACCAGCTTGGAAACCGCACCGATGTCGCCGCAGCCAACCACCGGAACCTCGGTGGTCTTTTTGCCGCAGACCGTGTAGATGTGGCCCATCTTCTCGTTAGCATCTGCGCGCTTGTTAACCAGCGTCATATCCTGCTTAACTTCGCCCGACATGACCTTGAAATACGAGAAGCGACCGTACTGGTCAGCGACCGTCTTAAATACAAATGCACAGGTCGAACCGTTGGGCGTGCAGTTGATCTCGATCAGCTCACCCTTTTCATCCTCGCAGATCTCGACCGGCTTTTCATCCGGGGACGGCATGTAGTCTGCAATGCCCTTCAAGAGTGCATAGGAACCGATGCCGGTTGCCGCAGTGCCGCAGAATACCGGCGCGATGACCAAATCCTTAACGCCCTGACGGATGCCGGCGATCAGCTCTTCATCCGAGAACTCCTCACCTGCGAAATAACGCTCCATCAGCTCTTCGGAAAGTTCTGCTACGTTTTCGCACAGCGCCGCACGGTGCTGGTCGATACGCTCCTTCATATCGTCCGGAATCGGAATCTCAACGCGCTTGTTGCCTTCCATGCGGTATGCCTTGCGGATCACGCAGTCCACAATGCCGACAGTATCGCGGTTGCCTTCGAAAATCGGCACCACGATCGGCGCAACCGATACGCCGAACTGCTTTTGCAGCTTATGCAGCGAGGTATAGTAATCCGAGTTTTCCTCA
>NZ_CAWVCU010000125.1:0-15347 GCF_963927765.1 uncultured Agathobaculum sp.
AACAGCTTTTCGATGGTCTCACGGGGATAAGTAGAGGTTTTGTCGGTTTCCGCAGCGATGGGCTTGACTTCGTTTTCGGTGAAGTCATGCATCATCTGGCGAACCAGATCCTGTTCACGGGTCAGATGGAAATCCATGTTCAAGTCTCCTTCTTATGTGGAAATTTATTGCCGATGCCGACAGAGAGCCGGCGTTCTGCCATATTCAGTCATGCCGCGCCAAACGGCAGGAAAAGACCAAGCCATCCGAGAGGAAAAGGACAACAGATGGTTTGGTTTCGGTTTCTTTTTGAATATATTATTGTTAACTTCTGTTTTCGACTATCAATATACCACACAGAAAATCAAGCGTCAATTGTCAAAATTGACGGAATAAAACAATAAATTTGTTAAATTGTAAGTATGTTTTGGTTATTGTTGTGTAACTTCGTGAGAGAAGAGGGTGCCGTGTTGGGCAATATATGAAAAAGCAGGGAAGAGTATGGAGAAAAATGCACATATCAAATGCACGCAAAGTGTGGTATAATAAAACACACTAAAAAGTATGAATGAAATACAGGAGACAAGCATGAATCTGATTTTGAGCGACAGACCGCTCCGCTTGCCGGAAACCGACCGTGGCAGCACGGAGTACATTGACCTTTCGCAATTGCATATTGCCAACTGTGTCGGCTGTTTCGGATGCTGGACCAAAACGCCCGGAAAATGTGTGATTCGAGACGATGCCGTGCAGGTTTATCCCCGCATCGCGCAAAGCGACCGCGTGCTGTACGTCAGTAGGGTCAAATACGGAGGCTACGACACGATAATGAAAACCATGCTGGAGCGAGCGATTCCGGTGCAGCAGGCATTCATTCGCTTGTGGCAGGGAGAGACGCATCATGTGCAGCGAGCCGTCAAGCCCAAGCAGGCCGTCATCATCGGCTATGGCGACCTGTCGGAGGAGGAAAAGAATATTTTTCGGCAACTCATTGCGCGTAATGCAAACAATATGAGCTTTGCAAGCTGGCGCGTGGTGTTTGTGCCGGAACAGGAAGTCGAGCAAGCGGTACAGAGCGAGGTGCAGTCATGGGAAAAATAATGCTGATTAACGCAAGCCCGCGCGCACCAAAATCTCACTCCAAACAGTATGCCGAGCTGTTTGCCAAGGTTTGTCCGGCTGAGACAGCGTATTTCGCCGCCACCAGAAACAATCACAGAGAGCTGTGCCAGGTCATGGAGGACTTTTCAGATGTGCTGCTGGTGTTTCCGCTCTATGCGGACAGCCTGCCGGTGACGCTGATGCATTTTCTAAAGACGCTGGAGCAACATCCGCCGCGGTGGAAACCGCGTGTTTCGGTTCTCATCAACTGCGGTTTTATGGAGCCGGAGCAGAATGATATAGCGGTGCAGATGGTGCGGCTGTTCTGCAAGCAAAATGGCTATCCGTTCGGTTCGGTTTTGAAAATCGGCAGCGGCGAGGCGATTTTGGCAACGCCATTTCGGATTCTGGTCCGCGCCAAAATGAAAAAGCTGGCTGCCGCCATGGTGTCCGGTAAGACGGGGACATGGCAGGTCACCATGCCGATTACAAAAGGCATGTTTCTCCGCGCGTCCACTGTTTTTTGGACGAATTATGGAAAGCGGAACGGGATTACAAAAGAGCAGATGGAAACCATGCAGATCGAAGAATAGGAGGAAAGGGAGGACCGTCCGATGAAATTGCGGTATTGGCTGGCAGCGGCGCTGTTGTTGACTGTGCTTTCGGGATGCACAGACTCGCCGGCGGAGCAGCAGAGCAGTCCGCCGGAAGAGACGATTGATGCGGCCGTGACGGAGGATGCGGTGCCCGCGGAAACGCCTGCCGCAGCCGAGCAGGAAGCGCAAGATGCCATTCCCGACCCGCCGGAGGATGCGCAGGACTTTGTCCGCGTGCAGGACTATATTCCGGATATCGTGGTCGATCTGCGATATGCGACTACGAATAACTTCACCGGTACGGTCATTTATGCCTATGACGATGCATGGCTGCGCTATGCCACGGTCTGCAAGCTGTTGGACGCACAGGAGCAGCTCAAGGCGCAGGGGTATCGGCTGTGTATCTGGGATGCGTTTCGTTCGGCCCGCTCGCAGCAGACGCTGTGGGAGACGTATCCAGATGGAAACTATGTTGCCAATCCGGCCAATGGCTACTCAGGGCATACCCGCGGCGACACGATTGATGTCACGCTGGTGACGTTCGAGGGGGAGACGGTGGAGATGCCTTCCGGTTTTGATGATTTCACCGCACTGGCCGATCGGGATTATCAGGATGTGTCAGTAGTCGCAGCCGAACACGCGCAGCTGCTGGAATCGGTGATGGAGTCTTGCGGCTTCACCGGATACGACAAAGAGTGGTGGCATTACAGCGATAATGACCGCGCGCAACCTGCGCCGGATTTTGAACCGGAGGACTGAACCGGCCCAAGGTCAAAAAGAGAAACAACAGCGATATGTTCAAAAAAAACCAGCAGCACGCTTTCCGGCGTGCTGCTGGTTTTCATAAATCTATGATTGTCTGTTGTACGGTACCCACAGGAATGCTGCGGCGCATCCTTTTCATGGTTTCCGCGCGAATCGTTCAGGGAAGCAATCAGTTATCCCATTTCCAGTCACGGATCTCAGGCATATCAATGCCGTATTCTGTGATATACTGCTTGTGCTCAACCAGCTTGTCGCTCATCTTCTGATACAGATAAGCGCCGCGATTGCCAAGCTGCGGCAGACGCAGCATAGCATCCTGTACCAGATGGAAGCGGTCAATGTCATTCTGCACACGCATATCAAACGGCGTGGTGATCGTGCCTTCTTCCTTATAGCCGCGCACATGCAGGTGACGGTTGTGACGGCGATAGGTCAGTTCATGCACCAAAGTCGGATAACCATGGAAAGCAAAAATGATCGGCTTATCCTTGGTAAACAGCATATCGTATTCCGCATCGGTCAGGCCATGCGGGTGCTCGGTGGCAGGCTGCAGCTTCATCAGGTCCACCACGTTGATCACGCGAATCTTGACCTCGGGCATTTCCTTGCGCAGGATGGATACCGCTGCCAGAGTTTCCATCGTCGGGGTTTCGCCGCAGCAAGCCATGACAATATCCGGCTCGCTTCCCTGATCGTTCGAAGCCCAATCCCAGATGCCGATGCCCTGCGTGCAATGTTTCACAGCCTGTTCCATCGTCAGCCATTGCGGACGCGGATGCTTGCTGGCAACAATGACATTGACATAGTTGCGGCTCTTGATGCAGTGATCGAAGCAGCTGAGCAGGCAGTTCGCATCCGGCGGCAGATACAGACGCACCACGTCCGCCTTCTTGTTTGCAATATGATCCAGGAAGCCCGGGTCCTGATGGGTGAAACCATTGTGGTCCTGCTGCCATACATTGGACGCCAGAATCAGATTAAGCGAAGCAATCTTCTGTCTCCAGGGAAGCTGATTGCATACCTTGAGCCACTTGGCGTGCTGCGCCGCCATCGAGTCGATGATGCGGATAAATGCCTCGTAGCTGGCAAAGAAGCCATGACGGCCCGTCAGCAGATAGCCTTCCAGCCAGCCCTCGCACATGTGCTCGGAAAGCATGCCATCCATTACGCGGCCATCGGTTGCCAGAAATTCATCCGTATCCAACTTCTCTGCGTTCCAATCGCGGTTCGTGACCTCAAAAATATGAGACAGGCGGTTGGACATGGTTTCATCCGGTCCGAATGCACGGAAATTGCGGCTGCTCTCGTTGAGCTTGAATACATCCCGCACATAGGCGCCCAGTTCGATCATATCCTGTCCTTCGACAGCGCCCGGCGCCGGAACATCAAATGCATAATCCCGGAAATCCGGCAGTCGCAGATCGCGCAGCAGCAGACCGCCATTGGCATGCGGATTGGCACCGATGCGATGGTTGCCCTTCGGCGCCAGCTCGCGCAGCTCCGGAATCAAGCGGCCGTTTTCGTCAAACAGCTCTTCCGGGTGGTAGCTGTGCAGCCAGTCATTCAGAATTTGCAGGTGCTCGGGCTTATCCATCATGATCGGCACCTGATGCGCACGGAAGCTGCCTTCGATCTGCTGGCCGTCCACCACCTTGGGACCGGTCCAGCCCTTGGGCGTGCGCAGAACGATCATCGGCCACACGGGACGTGTCGCGTCGCCGGTCTCACGGGCATGCTTCTGGATCGCAAGGATTTCCTCCACGACCTGATCGAGAGTTTCGGCCATCTTTTTGTGCATCGTCATCGGGTCGTCGCCCTCGACAAAATAGGGCTTCCAGCCACATCCCTCGAAATACTTCTGCAACTCTTCATGCGAGATGCGGGAGAAGATGGTCGGATTGGAAATTTTGTATCCGTTCAGATGCAGGATCGGCAAAACTGCGCCGTCCGTAATCGGATTGAGGAACTTGTTGGACTGCCACGAGGTTGCCAGCGGTCCGGTCTCTGCCTCGCCGTCGCCAACCGTAACCGCCGCAATCAGATCCGGATTATCAAACACTGCGCCGAATGCGTGCGCAATGGAGTAACCCAACTCGCCGCCTTCGTTGATCGAACCCGGCGTTTCCGGCGCCACATGGCTGGCAATACCGCCCGGGAAAGAGAACTGCTTGAACAGGCGCTTCATTCCCTCGGTATCCTCGCTCACATTGGGATAAACCTCACTGTATGTGCCTTCCAGATAAGTATTGGCAACGAAGAAGTTGCCGCCGTGTCCCGGTCCGGACAACAGAATCAAATCCAGATCGTAGCGCTTGATGGCACGATTGAGGTGCACATATACAAAGTTCTGCCCCGGTACGGTGCCCCAATGTCCAACGATCTTCTTTTTGATCTGATCCATCGTCAAAGGTTCCCGCAGCAGCGGGTTATCCAGCAGATAAAGCTGTCCTGCTGCCAGATAATTGGCTGCACGCCAGTATGCGTCCATCTTGTGCAGCAACTTGTCGGTCAATGCACCTTTTTCTTCGCATACAGCGTTGGTGTTGCCTTCCATTTATGAATTCCCCTTTCTTACCTGCAATGCTTTTTTGCTTTCGATATTATTGTATACCACGGTTGCGCAGCAGGCCAGATTTTTATAATTAAAAAATTAACAATCTTTTTCGACGCAAAATTCTCATTTTTATTTATTGTGAATAATTTCACAATACCTGCTGGGAACGTGATTTTCCTGTGCAGATTTCGGCTGCTTCTCTGCAAACAACATGCTGTTACCGTAGCCTGTTTATTTAGGCCGTGCGCGCAAACGCGCCATTGCACGAGCAAGCGCGGCCTTGGAGAGATAGTATTCGCGTACGCTTTGCTGCTGGCGCAGCCGTTCCTCGGCGCGCTCTTTCGCGCGTTCAGCTCGTGCACGGTCGATCTCTTCGGGACGCTCGGCGCTTGACACTAAAAGAATCGTGTAATCCGGCATGATTTCGGCAAGCCCGTCGCTGACTACGACTTCCTGCCAAACACCGTTCACTCGAAAGCGGGCAATACCCGGCTCGATTGCAGTCACGACCGGTTCATGACCGGGCTGCACACCATATGAGCCGTCAATCGCAGGGATCACCAGCCCCTCGGCAGGACCGACATAAAACTGCTTTTCCGGCGTGATAATTTCCAAATAAAACAGGTTATCCATTAAACCGCCCCTTGCGTGCGCGCTTTTTCGCGGACCTCATCCACTGTGCCAACCATGGCAAAGGCAGACTCAGGATACTCGTCCAGCTCGCCGCCCAGCAATGCTTCAAAGCCGCTCAACGTCTCCTCCAGCTTTACATAGCGTCCTTCCAGACCGGTAAAGGGCTCGGCGACGAAGAATGGCTGCGAGAAATACTGCTGCATACGGCGTGCGCGGTCTACCGTCTTACGGTCATCCGCGCTGAGCTCTTCCATACCCAGAATGGCAATGATATCCTGCAACTCACGATAGCGCTGCAAAAGCTCCTGTGCGCCGCGTGCGACCGTGTAATGCCGGTTGCCGAGTACATCCGGCTCCAGAATACGGGAAGTGGATTCCAGCGGATCGACTGCGGGATAAATACCCTGTTCTGCAATCTTACGCGACAGCACGGTTGTTGCATCCAGATGAGAGAAGGTAGTGGCCGGCGCGGGGTCAGTCAGGTCGTCCGCAGGGACATAGACCGCCTGCACCGAGGTGATCGCGCCGTCGCGGGTCGAGGTAATACGTTCTTGCAGTGCGCCGACCTCGTCTGCCAGCGTCGGCTGATAACCAACCGCGCTCGGCATACGGCCCATCAAGGCCGAAACCTCGGAGCCCGCCTGCACATAGCGGAAAATGTTGTCGATAAACAGCAGTACATTCTGCTTCTGGCAGTCGCGGAAATATTCCGCCATGGTAAGGCCGGTCAACGCAACGCGCATACGCGCGCCGGGAGACTCGTTCATCTGACCGAAAATCAGGGCGGTCTTGTTCAAAACGCCCGATTCGCCCATCTCACGCCACAAATCGTTGCCTTCGCGTGTACGCTCGCCCACACCGGTAAAAATCGAATAACCGCCGTGTTCGGTGGCAATGTTGTGGATCAGTTCCTGAATCAGGACGGTTTTGCCGACACCTGCGCCGCCGAACAGGCCGATCTTGCCGCCGCGCGCATACGGCGCCAGCAGATCAATTACCTTGATGCCGGTTTCCAGAATCTCTGTGGTGGGGCTTTGCTGCTCGAAAGACGGCGGATCACGATGGATCGACCAGCGCTCTGTGGTGTCCACATCGCCCTTCTCGTCGATCGGATCGCCTAATGCATTGAACATGCGTCCCAGTGTACCTTCACCGACCGGAACGCTGATCGGATGCCCGGTAGCATCCACCTTGTCTCCTCTGCCAAGTCCTTCGCTGGGAGAAAGCATGATACAACGGACGGAATCGCCGCCAATGTGCTGCGCGACCTCCATCGTCCGTTTCTCGTCTCCCACCATAACGCAGAGCGCTTCATTTATTTCAGGCAGGTGGCCGCCGTTAAATTCCACATCAACGACCGGGCCGGCTACCCGCACTATGATGCCTGTTTGCTCCATATTGTTTCCTCGCTTTCTATGCGCGACTGCCATCCGCCAGGAAGCGAATGACGCGCACCGGCTTTTGCTGCCGGTGCTGCGGCTGGTCGTTTTCTTTGGTTTGGGCGCCGCCTACGATTTCGGTAATTTCCTGCGTGATGGCTGCTTGACGCGCACGGTTATAGCGCAGGGATAGCGTCTTGAGCATATCACGCGCATTATCGGTTGAGGTATCCATCGCCGTCATACGGGCGTTCTGCTCCGAGCAGAAGGATTCTACCAGCGCACCGAACAGCGTCCCCTTGACATAGGCCGGAACAACTTGGCTGAGCACCCGGTCGGCCGAGGGAACATAGGTAACCATCTGCTGGTAGGGGCCGGTCTCGCTCTGGCGCGGCTCCCATGGGAAGGCGTCGATATCCAGCGGCAGCAGCTTGCGCACCTTGGGCTCAAGCCGCACCGGTGAAACCATTTCGGTATAGACCACATAGACCTCGTCGAGTTCCCGCGTGCGGAATAACCGGATAAAGGTATCCCCAATGTCGCGTGCCCGCGAAACCGTCGGGTCCTGCGCGGTATACATGAATTCGCCGTCAATCGGGATGTTGCGCGCGGCAAAATAACTGCGCCCCGTCTGTCCGATCAGGAACAGAGTCGGGTGCGCAACCTTTGCCAAATGTTCCTCTGCCAGACGCAGGACATTATGGTTATAAGCGCCAGCCAGTCCCTTGTCGCCGGTAATCACGATAAAGCCGACTTTGTGTTCGGCCACATCTTCTCGCTTGTCAAAGTAGATGTGTTCGATTTCGGGCGAACGATGCAGAATATCTGAGATCGTGGAGGTGATCTTCAAAAAGTACGGCTCCACGTTATTCAGTTGCTGCCGCGCCTTGCGCAGCTTGGAGGACGAGATCAGATACATTGCATTCGTGATCTTCAGGGTCTGCTGTACACTGTTGATATGCGTGCGGATCTCTTTTATTCCTGCCATGCCGCACCCACCTGCTTTTTATATGCTTCCAGCGCTTCACGGATCTGTTCTGCTGCCGTGCCAGCCAGAGTGCCGGTGGACTGGATCTCGCTCGTCAAGGTATCGGGCAGGCTGTCCGCAAAATCGTGGACAAACTGATTGACACGATCGAGCGGGACATCGGAAAGCAGGCCGCTCGTCGCAACGTACAGGATCACCGCCTGCTGCCAAACCTGCAATGGGTGGCAAAGCGGCTGCTTCAAAATCTCCATCAGGTGCTTGCCGTGAGCCAGTGTACGGCGGGTATCCTTATCCAAATCCGAACTGAATTGGGTGAATACTTCCAGCTCGCGGAAGCGGGCCAAATCAATACGCAGCGTACCGGCTGTTTTCTTGACCGCCTTGGTCTGTGCGGCGCCGCCTACACGGGAAACCGACAGGCCGACGTTGACCGCCGGACGCTGACCCGCAAAGAACAGATCGTTTTCCAGATAGATCTGTCCATCCGTGATCGAAATGACATTGGTGGGGATGTACGCAGAAACGTCACCCGCCTGCGTTTCGATGATCGGCAGTGCGGTCATCGAGCCGCCGCCGTATTTCTCGGTCAGATGGCAGGCGCGCTCCAGCAAACGCGAATGCAGATAGAATACGTCGCCCGGATACGCTTCACGACCCGGCGAGCGGCGCAGCAGCAGCGACAGGGTTCGATAGGCGACCGCGTGCTTGGTCAGGTCGTCGTAGACAATCAGCACGTCTCGACCTTTTTCCATAAAATACTCACCGATCGCTGCCCCTGCATAGGGCGCAATGTACTGCTGCGGCGCGGAATCGGCCGCGGTTGCAGAAAGAATAATGCTGTATTCCAGCGCGCCGTGTTTTTCCAGCGTGCCGCGCAGCTTGGCAACCGTGGATGCCTTCTGGCCAATCGCAACATAGATGCAGATCACGTTTTGGCCCTTTTGGTTGAGGATCGCATCCACAGCGATCGAGGTCTTGCCGGTCTGACGGTCGCCAATAATCAGCTCACGCTGACCGCGGCCAATCGGCACCATCGCATCAATTGCCAAAATGCCGGTTTGCAACGGCTGGTTGACCGGCTCACGCGTGACAACGCCCGGCGCTTCGCGCTCGATTGGGCGCGTCTCGGTGCAGGCGATCGGTCCCAAACCGTCGATCGGCTCACCCAAGGCGTTGACCGTTCGGCCGAGCATGGCATCACCGACCGGCACATCTGCCGCGCGTCCGGTGCGCCTTACCTGTGAGCCTTCATGCAGCCCTGTTTCGCTGCCAAGAAGAACAACGCCTACGCTGTCGCGCTCCAGGCCGAGCACGATGCCGCGCACTCCGGTTTCAAATTCCACCAGCTCGCCATATACTGCGCGGCCCAGACCGTAAACAGTCGCAATGCCGTCACCGATTTCGAGCACCGTGCCGGTTTCATCCCGGCGCGTGCGGTTATCATATTGTTCAATCTCCTCACGGAGAATGGATATAATTTCATCAGAATGGTTCAACAATTTTCACCCCTTTTGCAGGCTTTGTGCCAGTGCATGAAGATGCCCGCCTACACTCTTATCATAGGTAACACCGTCCAGTTCGGCGACAAAACCGCCCAGCACCGACGGGTCGATGACAATTTCCATCGTCATGGCCTGATAGCCGTGTCTGCGGCACAGCAAACGCGCCAACTCTCCCAGCTGTTCATCGTCCAGTTCACGGGCACAGCGCAGCGTACACAGGCCTTCCTTGTTTGCACGCAGCTCCAACCGGCGATATGCGTCCACAATTTCAGGAAGCAATTCCATCCGGCCTTTTTCCGCCAGCAGTTTATAAAAATGCAGCAGTTTGTCGTGTTCGGTAAAGTCCGGGAGCCGGTCGAGTACGGCATGCTTTTCCCGGGCTTCCACCGCCGGGCTGCACAACGCTTCCCGCAGCGGCGCGAGGTCGGTCAGATAGTCTGCGGTTCGCCGCAGTTCCTCCAGCGTACAGCCGGACTCCCGCAGCGCAGCCGCATAGCGGGCCGCCACCGTGCTCATAATGCGTCACCCGCTTCCTCCTGCAGGAAGGAATCCAGCATGCTGCGGTCGGTATCCCCATCCAGACGGCATTGGGAAACCTTGGCTGTCGTCAGCAGCACCAGCGCCGCGATCTGCTTTTTGGCATCCGCCAGCATGGCAGCGCGGTCGGCCTCCCGCTGTTGCGCAGCCTGTGCATTAAGCCGTTGGACGACCTGCTCGGCCTCGGCAATGCGACGCGCATATTCGCGCTCTCCGCGTTGCTTGGCAGCGGCAATGATGCGAGCTGCTTCGTCTTGGGCCTGCGCCAGCTGCCGGTCGGATTCGGCCTTGCTCTGTTCGGCATCGGCCAGACGGCTTTCTGCCTGGTCGATCGTATCAGACACGCCCTGCGCCCGCTCGTCCAGCATTTTGGTGACCGGACCGAACAGGAACTTCTTCATCAGCAGGAACAGAACCAGCAGATTGACGAATACCCATATAATTTGAGCGTTCAGATTCAGGATCATCCGATAGCGCCCCCGATCAGCCCATGAAGATGAGCAGGATACCGATCAGGAAGCCGTAAATCGCAGTCGCCTCAGCCAGCGCACAGCCGAGAATCAGATTCTTGCTGATCTGACCAGCGGATTCCGGCTGCCGTGCGATTGCCTCAGAAGACTTGCCCGTAGCAAAACCAATGCCAATGCCTGCGCCAATACCAGTCAGAACCGCGATGCCCGCGCCAATTGCAATACCCATTTTTATTTCCTCCTAATTTTTGTTGTTAAAAGTTGCTTACTCAATTGATTCCGCAAGGAACAGCGTTGTCAAAAAGACAAACACGATCGCCTGAATCATGCCGTCAAACACGTCAAAATACAGGCTGAACGGAATCGGTACGATGGCCGGAACGGCCAGTTTAATGAGCTCCATGATGACAAAGCCCGCGAAAATGTTGCCGAACAGACGCATACAAAGCGACAATGGACGGATGCCGATTTCCATAATGTTGAGCGGCGCCACAATGGCCACCGGCTCACCAAATTTTTTCAGACCGCCGCCCAGTCCGTGATAACGGAATTGCGCGCCGTAGATCAGCACCGCGCTCATCAGCGCCAAACCGGCTGTGACGTTCAGATCCTTGGTCGGCGGTGCTACGCCAAACAGGCCGGACACATTGGCCAGAGCCAGATACAGGCCGACCGTACCCAGATACGGTGCGAACGTGCGCCAGTGGGCATCACCGAGCGAATCGTGGCAAAAGTTGTTGATAAAGCCAACCAGCATCTCTGCCGCCATCTGCCGTCGTCCGGGCTTTTTGCGCATCCCATGCGTAAGCCAGATCGCCACAAGCGTGAGCACAAGCATGATCGCCCATGTAACGACTGCGGATTCGGGTACCGGTATTCCGCCGAACAGCGGGATCTCAAACGCCGTATGTGTTTGCAGCTGCGCATTGAGTTCCGCTTTGATTGCCTCCAACAGGTATCCCCCCTTTTTGTTTTTGAGCTTTGTGACCTATTATAGCGACAGAAATGTGAAATCGTTCCCTTACGAAAGTAAAAAAAATAAAATGCGCAAAATGCCGGTTTCTGTCGTTTGCGTTGGATTTAATTTGATGCGTTTCGCCAATTATGTTATGATAGGAAAAAACGATAGAAAACGATAAGGGAGAGAGGATGTTGAAAAAAAACAACACTCCGTCGTTGCAATTATATGGGCAAATCCGAAAGATTTTGGTGGTCTGTATCTGTGTTACCCTGTTGCTGGCCTTCTGCGCCAGTCTGTGGATCAGTCTGAAGCAGGATGCCAAAGTGCGCGATCAGGTACTTTTGAGTGCGGTGCAGGTGGCGGCAGGCACATCCTTGCTGATGGAAGACAATCATTCGGAGCGGCTGCAGGAATATGTCGAGCATACGGTGCGCGAAGTTCCTAACATTGATGTTTTCGCGGTGTATGATGCCTCGGGTACTCCCATCGCGTTTTATGACCTTGACTCGAACTCAAGTGAACTGGCCAGAGTGCCCGCATTGAGCGAGGATGTTCTGTCCTATTTTCAATCGGGTGGGACAACGCTGCTGTATAACCATGAAGCGCCCGCCAATGCGGATCGGTGTGCATACGCTGCAATTTATGATAACAGCGGCCAAGTGAGCGGCTTTACCATGGCGGCAATCTATATCCGATCCATTCATCAAACCGTGTTGAGCACGCTCACGGTGCATTTGCTGATCGCCATCGCTGCGCTGATGCTCGGCAACCTTCTCAGCCTGCGTCTGACCAGACACATCAAGCAGGAACTGCTCGGCTATGAACCGGATGCCTTCCGCCGTCTGTTTCTGCAACGCAGTGATATCCTGAACGCGCTGGATGAAGGGCTTCTTGCCATTGACCTGACCGGATGCATTACATATCTCAATCAGGTTGCTGCCGACATGCTAAAGACAACACAGCAGGACGCACTTGGCAAACCGCTTAGCACATTCTATCCCCGTTCTACCATCGCGCGCGTCATGCAGACCGGTTGTCCGGAATATAACGTCAGTCTGGAATCAATCAAACATGTTGCCATCCTCTCGGACCGTATTCCGCTTTGGCGCAATGGGAAGATCGAGGGCGCAGTGGCGATTTTCCGCAACCGTACCGAGGTCATCCAATTGGCACAGGATCTGACCGGTGTGCGTCACATTCTGGAAGCACTGCGCTCCTATACGCATGAATTCACCAATAAGCTGCATGTGATCCTTGGCCTGCTGCAGCTCGGTGAAATCAAGCAAGCCGAGGACTATGTCCTGCAAATCACGCAAACGCGCGCACAGTCCATCAGCTTTATTTCGGACCGTATCCATGAGCCGTCCATCGCTGCGCTTTTAATCGGTAAAGCCTACCGCGCAGCGGAACTTGGCATCCGGTTTGTGATCACGCCGTCCAGCCATCTCGGCGTTGATAACCGGTATATGCCGGCCGGGGGACTGGTGACTGTCATTGGGAACCTGACCGAAAATGCATTTGATGCACTGCGGAATGTGCCGCAGTACGCTCCTCGCGAGGTCACAGTCAGCATCCAGGATGGTGAGCACGGTCTGTTGATCAGCGTGGATGATACGGGCCCCGGCATGCCGCATGAAATGGTTCAGCGCATCTTTGAGCGGGGGTATTCCACCAAGGGGGAGGGGCATGGCACGGGCTTGTCTCTGGTACAGGATATGGTTTCATCCTATCATGGCGCCATCCGGGTCGAATCCGAACCCGGGGTCGGAACATCGTTTATCATCACCGTCAGCGACCCGTATTAGAAAGAGCAGGAGGCATTATGTATACCGCTGTCATTATTGAGGATGATCCGATTATCACCCGCCTGAATGCACGCTATATCGATCTGGATCCCCGTTTTACTGTCGTAAAAACGTTTTCTTCCGCCAACCCTGCGCTGGTTTATTTGCAGAATCATGCGGTTGATCTGATTGTGCTGGATGTTTTCATGCCGCAGATGAACGGATCAGAGCTGCTGCACATCCTCCGTGTGAAAGGTGTGAATGCGGATGTGATCATGGTGACTTCCGCAAACGACGCGGAAACGGTTCAGACAATGATGCGGTTGGGGATAATCGACTATTTGGTAAAGCCCTTTGCCTATGAACGCTTTCAACTGGCGCTGGAGCACTTTTGTCAGCGACGCGAGGCAATACACAACGGCACCATTGATCAGAGTTTGCTGGATCGCGCGCTGTTTTCCGATGCGCATGGTAACCTTGCTGCATCTGCTTCTGCACCGCCCAAAGGGCTGCAAGCCCAAACGCTCGAGCGGATCGAACGCTATCTCCGCTCTAAACCCGAAGAAAAGCATACCAGTGAGGATATTGCGTCGCAAGTGGGTCTATCGGTTGTGACGGTGCGCCGCTACATGAATTACCTGTCCGAACAGCATATCGTCGAAAGCGAAATGAATTACAGTACCGGTGGCCGCCCGTGTATTGTATACCGCAGCTTGCCGGAGCGGGGTTAGCCGTTTCTATATTTGACTGTCAAGCCATGAGTGCAGTTGCCGAAGCTGTTGCCATCACGGATTGGTGCATGCGATATCAAGATAAAGTGAAAGGGCTTGCTGTCTGTAAAACACAGACAGCAAGCCCTTTATTGTATTACTTTTGGGGGAAGGTTTTGATACGTTAAAATATGAAAAAAGTCTGTACAATCCTCGTGATTGTACAGACTTTTTTGGTGACACAGCGGGGATTCGAACCCCGGACACCCTGCTTAAAAGGCAGACTGGGATTATGTGAATAGTTTATGGCAGGTAACGCTCGAAAAGTGACAATTTCCCTGCTGAAAAAAGCTATCATAACTACACTATAATATTGTAAAAACATACAGGGTTCGTGCTTATTTTACACAAATATGCACGATACATAAATTTCCAAAAAATCCTGCTGCACATATGAATGAGTATACATAATAGGGAGAGTATCAATTTTGAGTGAAGTTATTAGTATTGTAAATGCAAAAGGTGGAACAGGGAAAACAACAACCGCCTTTAATCTTGGAGCGGCGATTGCCAACAAAGAGAAAAGGGTGCTGCTGATCGACAACGACAGTCAAGCATCTCTTACCAAAGCGATGGGAGTGTCCCCCTCTGATTGTAGAGTGACACTTGCCACACTGATGTGTCAGGCAATGGACAGTCCGGAATTGTTGACCGAAAGTCTTGCCAATGCGATTTTACAGCAGCATTCCCTCAACCTAATTCCTGCAAATCAGAAACTCAGTGGCGTAGCAACACGCTTGTCTGTTATGCAGGCAACGGCGTCCATGTTCAGCGAGCAGGACGATATCCAACCAGTCTATGTGCTGAAAACCATCGTAGATATGCTTCGTCCGCAGTATGATTACATATTGATCGATTGCAGTCCGCATCCTGATTTGCAGATGATCAATGCGTTAGCGGCATCAGATGAAGTCATTATCCCAGTGCAGGCGCATTATCTGGACGCAGAGGGCTTGCCGGACACGTTGGAACTGGTGCGCCGGGTGAGGACAACCTATCAACCTAGCCTTTCAGTATGCGGTTTGCTGTTGACCATGTATAAAGGACGTACACTGTTGGCTAAAGCAGTGAAAGAACAAATCGAAGAGGACTACGGCACACAGATCCATGTATTCACACAGCCGATTGACTACTCCATCCGCGTAGCGGAGCATTCGGCCTATGGTGAGAGCCTACTGGACTATGCACCGGACTGTCCGGCGGCGAAATCCTACGCTTTGATGGCAGAGGAAGTGTTATCACATATGCTGAACAGGAAAAAGATCCGGTGGATTATTACCCCTGTGCTCGCCGCGCTGCTGTTCAGCGCGGCGGGCGCTACACAGGAA
>NZ_CAWVCU010000126.1:0-6030 GCF_963927765.1 uncultured Agathobaculum sp.
GTCGGCCGCATCGGCATCGGCCGCATCGAGCGCGGCTCGATGAAGGTCGGCCAGCAGGTCACGGTCTGCGACTATCACGGCGCAACCCAGCCGTATAACGCCAAGGTCGTCACGCTCTACACCATCGAAGAGCTGGACCGCAAGCCGGTGGATGAAGCCAAGGCTGGCGAAATCGTTTGCTTCTCGGGCATTGAAAACGTCACCATCGGTGAAACCCTGTGCGACCCTGAGCACGTCGAGGCATTGCCTTTCGTCAAGATCTCCGAGCCGACGGTCGAGATGACCTTCTCGGTCAACGATTCGCCGTTTGCGGGCAAGGAAGGCAAGTTTGTCACCTCGCGCCACCTGCGCGAGCGCCTGTTCCGCGAGCTGCTCAAGGACGTTTCCCTGCGCGTCAACGAGACTGACACGACTGACGCGTTCCGCGTCTGCGGCCGCGGTGAAATGCACCTGTCCATCCTGATTGAAAACCTGCGCCGCGAAGGCTATGAGTTCCAGGTTGGCGCGCCCAAGGCACTGTTCAAGGAAATCGACGGTGTCAAGTGCGAGCCGGTCGAGCGCATGATTGCAGACGTACCGCAGGACGCAGTTGGCTCGATCATGGAGAAGATGGGCAGCCGCAAGGGCGAACTGGTTTCCATGAACCCCAAGGGCGCGGACCGCATGCGTCTGGAGTTCCTCATCCCGGCGCGCGGCCTGTTCGGCTACCGCACCGAGTTCCTGACCGACACCAAGGGCGAGGGCGTGCTGTCCTCGGTATTCCACAGCTATCAACCGTACAAGGGCGATATCTCCAAGCGCACCACCGGTTCGCTGATCGCGTTTGAGACCGGCGAAGCCGTCGGCTACGGCCTGTTCAACGCGCAGGAGCGCGGCCCGCTGTTCATCGGGCCGGGCACGCAGGTGTACGAGGGCATGGTCATTGGTGAGAACCCGCGCGGTGACGATATGGCGGTCAATGTCTGCAAAAAGAAGCAGCTGACCAATATGCGCGCCTCGGGTTCGGACGACGCGCTGCGCCTGATCCCGCCGCGTCAGATGTCGATCGAAGCGGCACTCGAGTTCATCTCGGATGACGAGCTGCTGGAGATCACGCCCAAGAGCGTGCGCATCCGCAAAAAAATCCTGTCCAACACCGAACGTCTGAAAAAGGTCAAGGGCGGCAAAAAGTAATCCATTTTATTGCAATAAAGGAGTTTTATCCATGTCTGTTAAAGAAGTACTGCATACTGATCTCGCACCCGCAGCCGTTGGCCCGTATTCACAGGCCGTTGCTGCAAACAATATGATTTTCACCTCCGGCCAGATCCCGATCAATCCCAAGACCGGTAAGATCGAGGCTACCACCATTGAGGAGCAGACCGAGCAGGTCATGCAGAACCTGCACTGCGTACTCGCCGAGGGCGGCGTAGCGTTCGACCGCGTCATCAAGACTACCTGCTTCCTCGCGGATATGAACGACTTTGCTGCGTTCAACGGCGTTTACGGCAAGTATTTCCCCGAAAACGCACCGGCGCGCTCCTGCGTGCAGGTCGCAGCCCTGCCGATGGGCGCTAAGGTCGAGGTTGAGGTCATCGCGGTAAAAGGCTGATTGGCCACAATAGATAATAAAAAGAGGACGGAAATTCCGTCCTCTTTTTTCATTAGCATCCCTCTTTTTCCTTGACCGCCTGCAAATACTGCCACAGCAGCCAGACGATGATCGCCGCCACAATAATCTGCACCACAAGCGACACGAAAGGAGAAAACGTTCCCACAATGGTGGCAACAATCCCGCCGATCAGTGACAGCCAGAAGCACCAGCGGATGCGCCCCGACGGGTAGTTATAGCCGCGGGGGAAAATCAATTCATCCAAAGCGAAATAAAAATAGTAATCCGCCACAATCATAACAATCAGACCTGCCAGCGTGACAAACAACAGCAGAATGCTGAGCACCGAACCAAGCGCCAACAGCGTCATCAGCAAGCCGCCAAAGGTCAGCGCAAGACTGAGCAGCATAGTACGCCATGCGCGTCCCATGCCGTCCGATACATCGCGCATTGCATACAGCTCATAAAGCTGCACCACCCCGACTACAAGCCCTATAATCGAGGCGATGATGTGGTCAAACGGCAGCAGCACCAACGCAATCAGCTGCATCAACCAGTAGATCCACAGGTTGTGATAAATCGGCTGCTGATAGCTTTCAAACTCTTCATTCATCTCAATCCCTCCTTTGATTTGTTTATGATACCAGACGGCATACTGCTTTGCAACAAAAATTCGGTAAAATTTTCCGACCGCGCATATAAAAAAGCTTCGAAACCTGCGGTTCCGAAGCTTTCTTTTTGCCATCTTGCAGAGAATCAGTCCTGATGCTCCTCGATGTACTTGACGATGTCGCCAATGGTGCTCATCTGGGTCGCCTCTTCGTCAGAGATGGTTACGCCGAAGTTCTCCTCGAGGTCCATCATCAGCTCAACAACGTCCAGAGAGTCCGCGTTCAGGTCTTCCTTTACCTTAGTATCCATGGTCATGGTGGAAGCGTCGGCGTCGAACTTGTCAGCCAGAATCTCGCATACCTTTTCAAACATGGGAATTACACTCCTTCATTCTGTTCTTGATTTATTTGTCTGAAAATCCCGATCTTACGGAACTTTTCATACCGTTTTTGCAGCATCGTATCCATATCCGGCTCAGCTGCCAGCTCTGCGAGCTGATCGCGCAGCGCGCGGCCCACATTGCGGATGAGCTGCGCATTCGTCTGTCCCTCTGGTACAATGCCCTCAATCATACCGAAATTATACAGATCCTGCGCGGTGATTCGCAGGGTATCCGCAGCTTCGGCTTCACGCGACGGATCCTTCCACAGAATGGACGCACAGCCGCGCGGCGAAATGACCGAATACAATGCGTTTTCCAGCATCAGCACACGATCAGCCACAGCCAGCGCCAATGCGCCGCCTGAACCGCCTTCGCCTGTGATAATGGAAATCACCGGTGTACGCAGTTCGATGAACTCATACAGGCTGCGGGCAATCGCCTCGCCCTGTCCGCGCTCTTCCGCGCCAACGCCCGGAAATGCGCCGGTCGTATCGACCAAATTGATGACGGGACGATGGAATTTCTCGGCCTGATGCGCGAGACGCAGCGCCTTGCGGTACCCCTCCGGATTGGCCATGCCGAAATTGGCGGCCATCTTCTCCTCGGTCGTCTTACCCTTGCGGTGGCCGATAATCGTCACCGGCATGCCGTTAAACATCGCAACGCCCGCACAAATCGCATGATCCTCGCCAAAATAGCGGTCGCCGTGCAGCTCGACAAAGTCCGTGAACAGCTCACTGATATAATCCTCGATCTGCGGACGCTTAGGATCATGGATGATGCGCATTTTTTCACTTGCAGGTTTATTCGCCATAGTGCCACACCTGCCGTTTCTTGGGTTTGGGCTGCCGATGGAGCTTCAGAAGCGTCTCGAGCGTGCCCTTGAGCTTGTTACGCGGAACTATTTTATCACAGAAGCCGTGCGAAAGCAAGAACTCGGACGACTGAAAATCATCCGGCAGCGTCTCGCCGATCGTGCCTTCGATCACGCGGCGTCCGGCAAAGCCGATGGTTGTGCGCGGCTCGGCGAGGATGATATCGCCCAGCATGGCAAACGACGCAGTCACGCCGCCGGTCGTCGGGTCGGTCAGCACGGTGATATACAGCAGGCCGGCGTCCGAATGCCGGCGCGCCGCCGCCGAAACCTTGGCCATTTGCAGCAGGGAGAACATCCCCTCCTGCATGCGCGCACCGCCCGAACAGGTGAACAGCACCACAGGCAGGCTCTTTTCGGTTGCGTATTCAAACAGGCGGGTCAATTTTTCACCCACAACCGAGCCCATGGACGCCATCATGAAATGACTGTCCATCACGCCGATGCAGGTCTCCACCCCGCCAATGCGGCACACGCCGGTCTTGACGGCATCCGGCATGCCGACCTTTTCGGCCAGCTGCGCCGCCTTTTCGGCGTAACCCGGAAAATCAATCGGGTCGGCAGGCGCGAGATCGCCATACAGCTCCACAAAGCTGTCCTTATCTGCAATCTGGCGGATGCGCGTGCGCGCCAGCAGCCGTCCATACCGGCCGCAATGCGGGCACACATACAGGTTTTTACCATAAGCATAGGCTTTCAGCTCCGCGCCGCAGCCTTTGCACTTGACCACCTTAACGCCCGTTTCCTCCTGCGGCTTCATCTCCATCGAGGTTTCCCGCGTTTTCTGGAACAAATCGAGCAGCATGGTGCTTCCCCCCTTCTTTTATTGCTCAAAATCTCCGTTTGCAATGGAATTGACATGGAATTCCGCGTCCTCAAACGCCTTGGAACGCAGAATATGCATCTGATAATCCGTGCCGGTGACAACGCCCTCAAACAGCGTCTCCGCCAGCGCGCGGCGCATACGGGCAATCGCCTGCTGACGATCCGCACCGTAAACGATCAGCTTGCCGATCATCGAATCATAGAACGGCGGGATCTTATAGCCCTGATATGCTGCCGTATCCATGCGCACACCCGGTCCGCCCGGCAGGTGCATCGCCACCAGCGTGCCCGGGCAGGGCGCGAAGTCGCGCGACGGGTCCTCCGCATTTATGCGGCACTCGATCGCATGCCCGCGCAGCGACAAATCCTCCTGTGTGAAGGACAGCGGCTCGCCCGCTGCCACACGAATCTGCTCGCACACCAAATCAACGCCCGTCACCTGCTCGGTGACCGGATGCTCGACCTGAATGCGGGTATTCATCTCACAGAAATAGAAGTTACGGTCGCTGTCAACCAGAAATTCGATCGTGCCTGCGTTGCGGTAACCCACACGCTTGGCCAGATCGACCGCCGCCTTGGTCATTCTCGCACGCAACTCAGGCGTGACAAAAGCCGACGGGCTTTCCTCAATCAGCTTCTGGTGGCGGCGCTGCACCGAGCACTCGCGCTCGAACAGATGCACCACATTGCCGAAGCTGTCGCCCAAAATCTGCACCTCGATATGGCGCGGATTGTGAATGTACTTTTCCATGTACAAGCGGCCGTCGCCAAAGTTTGCGACCGCTTCCGCCGCAGCGCTGTCGTAAGCGTCCTTGAGGCCGCGCACGTCCTGCGCCACACGGATGCCCTTGCCGCCGCCGCCGGACGCCGCCTTGAGCATCACCGGATAACCGATGCGCTCCGCCTCGGACAGCGCCTCGTCAAAGTCACGCAGCGGGCCGTCCGTACCCAGCGCGACCGGTACGCCCGCCGCAATCGCGTTACGCTTGGCCTCGGACTTGTCGCCCATCAGTCGGATGGTCGCAGCAGTCGGCCCAATGAAAGCAAGACCGGCCTGCGTCGTACGCTCTGCAAAATCCGGGTTCTCGGACAGGAAGCCGAAGCCCGGGTGGATCGCCTGACAGCCCGACGCGAGCGCCGCCGAGATGATGTTATCCATATTCAGATAGCTGTCCGCCGCGCGGGCCGGACCGATGCACACCGCTTCGTCCGCGATCTGCGCATGCAGCGCTTCGCGGTCGGCCTCGGAATACACGGCAACCGATATCACACCCAGATCGCGGCACGCCTGAATGATGCGGACCGCGATTTCACCGCGGTTCGCAATGAGTACCTTTTGAAACATGTCTTTCCCCGCCTCAGTCCATGATGACCATGCACTTGATCTCCGCCTCGGCAGCCTTCTGGTCGCCCACCCAGGCAACGCCCTCGGCTACCGCCATCGGGCCGCGGCGCTTGATGAACTTGACCTCCAGCCGCAGCGTATCGCCCGGCTTTGCCATCGTGCGGAACTTGGCCTTGTCAATGCCGGTGTACACCGCGGTCTTACCGCGGAACTCCGGAATGGACAGCAGCGCCACGCCGCCGACCTGTGCCAGCGCCTCCAGACGGAATACCGCGGGCATGATCGGATTGCCGGGGAAGTGACCCTGGAAGAAAAACTCATCGCCCGTCAGGTGCAGCGTACCGACCGCATGCTCCTCATCCATTTCGAGGATTTCGTCCACCAGCAGCATGGGCGGACGA
>NZ_CAWVCU010000127.1:0-3229 GCF_963927765.1 uncultured Agathobaculum sp.
CACAAGTAAGAAAGAGAAGAGAAAGAAAGAGAAGAGTGATACGGAGAGGAGTACGACGGTCGAACGCGCGCGCGAACGGGCGGAGCTGGATCACCTGATTCGGCGCTGCGAGTTTGACCTGTTTGAGTCGGAGGAACAGACCGTGCTGCGAGACGCGATCACATGGCTGTACTACTGCGGCGAGCTGACGATCGGTCCGTGTACCTATCCGCAGCTGCAGGTGCGAGAGACGCTTTGGCGTCTGAACTGGGAGGTGCTGGACTGCGCTCTGGCCAAGCTGCACGAAAACGAGAAGCCCGCGATGCGCAACACGCTGGTTTACACGGCAAAGGTTATTTTCAGCACAATTCTGGAACGGGGCTGCGATACAATGCTTGATCCAGTGGTCAACCGCGGGAAGGAGTGGTAATGCTTGAGCAGGATGTTTTACAGTGAGCCGCAGCTGGAACTACTGAAGACAGTGCGGATATTAGGTTGCATGGAAAAACGGCAAGCACGGGCGCTACTTCGGCTACGCTATGGCTTGGCGTGCGAAGCCGCAGACAGTATTGTTCGCCAGCTTAAGTTCGATGGGAAAATCAAATTCGCAGCAAAGACAGGGTTGCTCCTGTCTCCGGACGGCAAAGAAGACCTATGTGTCCTGCGCTCGATGGATATTGTTCTGTCCTTTGCAGGGCAGTGGAATGCACCGAAGATTTTGCCGCGTAAGCCGGATTATCTGCTGTATGCTTATTATCCAGACCGTTGCATACGCCTTTGGGTTTTGCATGTGCCAGAGGGGCTGGAGCAAGAAACAAGCATACTGGTTGACAATGCGCAGGACACATCGTCGGCACAAAGTGCCCATGTGATGCTGCTGGATTCCGAGTCGCAAATTACTGCTATCTCGGCCGCAGTGCCGTGCATTTTAGCCTATCCTGATCAAACGGGCAGGTTGCATCTGAAAAATTGGGAGGGAAACTGATATGGAAATCAACCAAAAAATACAGCAGTGGCTGGAAAAAGCTAGGGAACGCTTTTTTGCGCTTGATCTCAACGGTTTAGATGAAGCCCTGACGCCGGCAGAACAAGCGGAGTGGGATAATATTTATGCTTCGTTCCGGTCTGGTTCGCTGATGCGGGGTAGGATTGTTGGGATAGAAAACATGCCACAACCGGAAGTGGAAATCAATTCGGAAATATCGGATGAGGAAGTGACGAATATGCCCTGCATGATTGTGCTGCCGTATCGCGTAAAGATTTTAATACCGGAACCATTTTTCTGGTGGCAGGGCGAAGAACGTGAAAGTTTTGTGCTGAACAACATGGCCGGGGCAAATGTGGATTTTGTGATTGTTGCAGTGGATCGGATGGCTGGGTGCGCAATCGCATCCCGAACAATGGCGCTCTCCCGGCGCAGATGGGAGGCGAAAGAAATCGCGCATGTGGAGGAAGGCAGCATTGTGGATTGTGATGTTTTAACAGTTGGACCTTCCCGATTGACGTTGTCCTGCTGTGGTTATGACGATACGCTGACGCAAATTGGCTTGTCGTATTCCTACCTTGGCGACCTTCGGGATACTTATCGACCGGGACAAATTCTTCATGCGAAGGTGCTTTCCTTTACTGATGAACATCTGGAGGTATCGGTAAAGGCAGCTGCTCCCAATCCTTATGATGGAGCCAGACAGCGCCATCCACCGGGATCTATTCGCATGGCTTCCATCACCAGCAAATATGCCGGCGGCGTATTTGTACGGTTGGATGATGGTTGTACTGCGGTATGCCGATATGCCCGGCATTTTTCCGATGACCAGTTCCAGCCCAGGGATACTGTTAAGGTGGAGATCGTCGCGCACAGCGATAATAAACAATGGATGCTGGCAAAAATCAAAGGAAAAATAGGATAACAGACAAGCAGCGGCACAGAGAATCTTGATTCCGTGCTGCGGCTTGCGCTTTGAGGCTACACTGTTAGCAGATGGACAAAATGTTGCTGAAAAAGTAAAACAGGAGGTATTCACTTCGATAGTGGAATAATACAGGTTCGATTGCCTTTTTGCAAGGAAGGAGAAGACAGTCCCCGGTGGAGAACAAAGGACAGTGGCTTTGTCAAAGTCCGTTCCCAGTTTCCGGGCGGTGATAGGCTTTGTTCTGTCCGGCGTGAGATAGGACAGTCGCCCCAAGCTCTCCTTAGCGGTCACGCCCTCCCGCAACAGGAGAGCGGAAAACTCGTCAAAGCTGGCAGCAGTGGAAAGGGCTTGGCATGAGGTCTGCCGCAGACGATCTTTGTCGGTTTCAAACTTGGTTGTCCTCGGTGCGATACCCTTGGCAAGCAGGGTGGCGTTTTCCTTGTCCGGTTTGGCTTGCCCTTTGCGCTTCGCCTAGTATTCACGCTCGGTCACTTTGTTCTTGCTGCCGTTCAAGAGGTCGATTTGGTAAAGCCGCTCCCGGCGGCACATCTCCATGACTCCGCTGAGGAAATACCGCATGGCGGCTGCGGTGTAGCGGTGCTTATCTTCGGCTCTGGTGTCGCTCGTCCTGTCCATGTAGGGCTTGCGCTCCACCTCGGTAATCCGCAGACTGTTGATGACAATATGCACATGGATATTGCCGCTATGGTTGTGTCTGTCCGGGTGGGTGCAGACAAGGACTTGGTGTCCGGGGAATGCTCTTTGCAGTAGGCAAGCCCCCAACGCCTGCGTCCGGTCAACGGTCAGGCCGTTGTCGACTGCGTCCCGTGGGTCAAAGCTGATGATATAGTGGTGGCTCTTGATGTACTCTCGTTTGCTGTTTTTGCCGTACCGCAGATTTGTCTGTATGCAGGACAGGGCGAAAACCTTGTTCTCGCAGTTCAGCGTGTCCAGCCGGTAGTCCTGCCGTGGAATGAGCCTCCCGGCTTCGTCAAGGGTGGGCTTCATGGTAAACTTGTCATGTTCAAAGGTCATATATGTTCATACTGGGAAAGTAAAAATCAGGGTGTTTTAAGAAAGTAATTAAAAATGCTAATGCTTTTACTCATTGCAAAAAAGGCGTTAAAATGTATACTCCAAATCAAATAACGTATTTTCATTAAGAAGGGATGCGTTATGAGCGTTCTTCCTTTGACTACATTGTGGCAAAAGAAGTTGTGTTATATGAATGTGGGGATTTTAAGTAACAGAAAAAGGGCGCGTTGCAGAAATGAAATCTGCAGCGCGCCCTTTTATGCGCCGTCCAAAGGAGTATGTAGCCGATAGGTTGTGGAAAA
>NZ_CAWVCU010000128.1:0-7238 GCF_963927765.1 uncultured Agathobaculum sp.
ATACAGTCTTGCGGAAAAATTTGGCGTATCGCGCTCTCCGATTCGTTCGGTTCTGCAAAAGCTGGAATCCGAAAGTCTGGTTGTGATCGATCCGCAGCGCGGCACCTTTGTAACCAAACTGGATTATGATTACATTCGTGATATTATTTACTTACGTTGGTGCGTGGAAAGCACCCTGATGTGCCAAATCGCAGAGCAGCAGCCCGAAGCATTGCTGCTTGTGCTGCGGGAATGTCTGCAAAAGCAAAAAACACTGCTGACCGGCAACAACATTGACCCGGAGGAATTTACGGCGCTGGACAATGCGTTTCATGAAGCAATCTACACCGGGAACCACCGCGAAAACCTGTGGGATGTGATCCAAGAGGTCAACACCAGTTATCTGCGTTTCCGCATGCTGGATTTGGTGCAGGGCAATTCCCACCGTCAGATCTATCAGGATCACTGCAAACTGGTGCAGTACATGGAAAAAAAGGATACCCAGAACCTGCGGATACTGCTGCATCAGCATCTGAACGGCAATTTGCAGACCAATGAGGGGATTAAGCGGGAATACAAGGAATATTTTACAGCCTGATCTTGATTTTCATAAAAGACATGATATTGTTCAAACGGCGCATCCGAATGGATGTGCCGTTTATTTTGCACAAAAGCAAATGGAGAATTTATGCAAAACATAAAAGATGCACAAAAACTATTGACATACTAACATACAAGTTGTAAAAATATAGATGTGAAGAACGCGGAGAAGAATACTGAACATTGAGCACGTTTGGCAACTTTGTACGCATGAAACACATATTGAAAAAGAAAAGGAGAAGGAAAATAGTATGAAAAAGAGACTATTGGCTGCTCTTCTTGCAGCTGCTATGGCAGCAAGCCTGACCGCATGCGGCGGCTCTACTGACAGCAACGCTTCTGACAGCGAGGGCTTTAAGATTTTGATTTCTGACGATACTTCGGAAGGCGGCGCAATGGCGGATGCTGCCAAGCGCTACACCGAAGAGACCGGCATTCCGGTTGAGATTGTTGAGGTTCCGAAGGATGACCGCGACACCAAGCTGGCCAACATGATCCAGGGCAAGGACGCACCGGCACTGATCCGTACCGATATCTATGGCGCTTATGAGGATCAGCTGATGGATCTGTCCGATGTCATCTCCATCGACGAGTTCCCGGAATCCCTGCATGAGAAAATCCAGAACGAGAACGGCGAACTGATCGCACTGCCGATCGACGTTACCGTTACCGGTATGATTTATAACAAGACCGCATTCGACGAAGCGGGCGTTTCCGTTCCGCAGAGCGAAGACGAGATCTGGACCTGGGACGAGTTCACCGAGGCGGTTAAGAAGGTTGTCGCTAACTCCGACTGCCAGTACGGCCTTGCATTTGACAAGACCCAGCGCCGTTATCAGGTTCTGATGTATCAGTTCGGTGCTTCGGTTGTCAACAACGACGGCACCGCAGTGGTCGCGAACTCCCCCGAATCGGTGGAAGCACTGGAGTACTTCATCAAGCTGCATGAGGATGGTGTAATGCCCAAGTCCGTATTCCTCGGCACCGAAGACCCGTCCGCACTGTTCAAGTCCGGCCAGCTGGCAACCGTTATTCAGGGCTCCTGGAAGATTTCCGACTATTCGGAAAACATCAGTGACTTTGAGTGGGGCGTAACTTACATGCCGATCGGCACCCAGCGTGCAAACCGTCTGGGCGGCAACTTCTTCTGCGCCATCAAGGATTCCGGCAAGGAAGAGCAGGCTAAGGAGTTCCTCAAGTGGTTCTATGATTACGACAACTTCAAGATTTACTGCGAGAAGGGCAACTACATGTCCGGTCTGAACAATGTAACGCCGGATTACTCCGTACATCCGGAAATGTACGAAATCTTTGAGCAGGAGCTGGCGGCTTCGGGCGATGCCGGCGCGGGCGATAACGCTTGGGATTACGCAGACGTAGTAGGCAACCTGCTGCTCGATGACGTATGCGCTGCTCTGAACGGCGACATGACCGCACAGGAAGCGATGGATTCGTTCGCACAGGAAGTTTCCGGCGAAATGGGCATTCCGCTCGCTTCTTAAGCAATCTGCAAAATAAAAATGATGTGTCGGCTGCCGTCAGATGGCGTTCTGTGGCAGCCGCCCTATCCATAGGAAAGCAGGTGAATTTTGTTGGAGCCCACAAAAACCGTTAAACTGAAAAAAGCCTCCAAGCTCGGCGCGGAGCAGCGCAGAACCGGCTATCTGTTCATTCTGCCGAACTGCATTATTTTTGTGCTGTTCTTCATTATTCCCGCCGTATTGGGCTTCTACTATTCGCTGACCGAGTATAACGGCTTTGGTTCGCCGGAATTTATCGGCTTTGCCAATTATGCCAAGCTGTTCAGCGATACATCGTTCTACAAGATCCTTTGGCATACGTTTTTGTATGTTTTGCTGACAGTACCGACCGTTTTTGTTGCTGCACTGGCCATTGCAATGGGCCTGACCCGCGTCTGGATTCGCGGCCGCGACTTTATGCGTATTTCGGTTTTCTGGCCGACCATGATCTCGACCGTTATCGTCGGTTTGATCTGGCGCTGGATCTTCGGTGAAAACAGCGGTATTGTCAACTATCTGCTCTCGCTGCTCAAGGGCAGCGGCTTGCCGTGGCTGACCGACAGCACGTTGGCGATGGTGACGCTTGTCATTGCAACCGTTTGGAGCAAGGCAGGCTACTTTATGATTATCTTTGTCGGCGCGATCGAAGCGATCCCGACCAGCTACTACGAAGCGGCTTATCTGGACGGCGCAAAGCCGTGGCAGGTGTTCCGCCGCATCACGTTCCCGCTGCTCAAGCCGACCAACTTCATGGTCATTCTGCTGTGCATGATCAACTCGTTCAAGGAATATCCGATGATCCTGTCCTTGACGGGTGGCGGTCCGTCCGATGCTACGACCAACATCGTGCAATATATCTACAAGATGGGCTTCGAGCGTTCGGATATCGGCTATGCATCCGCCGCTTCCATGGTCATGTTTGTCATTCTGGTTCTCATTGCGATCCTCCAGTTCAAACTGCAGAAGGGAGGGTCTAACGAATGACACCCAAAAAGACGACCAAGGGAATGGTCGCAGGCAATGTCATCATGTGGGTGGTTGCCCTGCTGTTCCTGTTCCCGGCGGTGTGGATCGTGCTGTGTTCGTTTAAGCCCGGCAATGAATTGTTTTCCATTCCGCCCACGCTGTTCCCGAAGAATCCTTCGTTTTCTTCGTACCTGACCACATGGCAGCAGAATAATTTTCTGCACTATTTTGTCAACTCGATGATCGTTGCGGTGGCTTCCACGCTCATTACGCTGCTCATCAACACCATGGCGGGCTTTGCATTTGCAAAATACCGTTTCAAGGGCCGCGATTTCATCTTTATGGCGCTGCTGACGACCATGATGCTGCCCACCGAGGTTATCATGCGTCCGACCTTTACGGTGGTCAGTGCACTCGGTCTGTATAACACGCTTTGGGGCGTGATTATTCCGCCGATCGCAACGCCGACGGGTATTTTCCTGATGCGCCAGTACTTTATGGGCGTGCCGGATTCCCTGCTGGAGTCCGCCCGTATCGACGGCGCAGGCGAAGTGCGTATTTTCGCAACGATGATGGTGCCGTTGGCCAAGCCGGTCATTTCCACGCTGACGATTCTGTCGTTTATGTGGCGTTGGAATGACTATGTGTGGCCGATGCTGGTCATCAGCGACCAGAGCAAGTATACGATGCAGCTGGCGATTGCCAATCTGGTTGGTGAGTTGTCCATTGACTGGAACACGCTGCTGTGTGCATCCGTTATTTCGATGGTTCCGATGCTCATTGTGTTTGCTTTATTCCAAAAGCAGATTATCGCAAGCGTTATGACATCCGGACTGAAGGAAGGCTGACGTTCTCTCTCCTTGGGAAGCCGCCGCATGTGCGGCGGCTTCTTTTACTGAATAAACGGGTTTGCAGTGAAACATAAATCAATCGCTCCAACATGTTTTGAAAAGAGGGAAAACATGCAATACTATGTAAAAGACTTCGGTGCGAAAGCCGACGGTGTGACCAATGACGCGGCAGCCATTCAGGCAGCCATCGACGCCTGCTCTGCTGCGGGCGGCGGCCGCGTGGTGCTCGAAAACGGACGCACCTATTATTCCAGTTCGATCATTCTCAAGCCCGGCGTTGACCTGCACCTCGAGCGCGGGAGCGTACTCAAGGCGCACAGCGATCTGGAAACCTATTTCCATCCGAACGGCGGCGCGAAGGACGACGGCGTCGAGCGTGTCGGCACGCCGGTCACCCTCAAACCGTCCTATGCGTTCATTTATGCCAAGGACGCCGACCACATTGCCATTTCGGGCGCAGGCGCGATCGACGGCAATGCGTACGCATTTGTCGGCCGGGTCAGCCAGTATTATGTGACGGGCGATTTTTATCCCCGCCCGACGCTGATCTATGTCGAGCATTGCAACCACATTTCGTTTACCGGCGTTATCATGCGCAACGCGCCGTTCTGGACGCTGCATCCCGCTGGATGCGACGACGTGCTGATCTCCCAGATCCGCATTCTGAACGATCTGGATGTTGCCAATTCGGATGGCATCGACCCCGACCACTCCTCCAATGTGCGTATTCTCGGCTGCCATATCACCTGTGCGGATGACTGCATCTGCCTGAAGTCTTCGGCAGGCAACATGGAATATGGCCCGTGCCGCAACATCGTGATTGCAAACTGCACGTTGACCTCGACCTCGGCAGCCATCAAGATCGGCACCGAGGGCACGGGCGATTTTGAGAACGTCGTGGTGGATAACTGCGTCATTTCGGATTCCAACCGTGGCCTGTCCATCCAGATCCGTGACGGCGGCAATGTGAAGAATGTATCGTTCTCCAACATCATCATCGGTACACGCCGCTTTGCGGATTGCTGGTGGGGCTGCGCCGAGCCGATCACGATCACAACCCACAATCGTGATGACAATACGCTTTCCGGCCATATTTCCGGCATCCGTTTCCGCAACATCATTTGCGACAGTGAAAACGGTGTGCTGCTTTCCGGCCGGGATGGTAACCATATTGAAGATGTGCTGTTCGACAACGTGGAGGTAACCGTTCGCGCTAAGAGCAAGTGGGAGCGCGGCATGTATGACTTGCGTCCGGGCATCCGTCAGACGATCGAGCGTATCCCGAGCGCGGGCTTCTATATGCGCCGCGCGGATGATGTGACGCTGCGCAACTGCCGCGTGCGGTTTGCGGGCGATCAGCTGGAGGATTTCGGTGAGGCTGTGCGCTGTGAGGATTGCGCGAATGTCAAGCTGGAGCAGTTTGACGGAAAGGCAGCGCGCCCGGAGCTTGAGGATGTTGTTTTATAAGCTGTTGCAGAACAGCGAGATATGTTTCGGTACATCCGTATCCGAAAGGGAGAAATGAAGATGAAAACATTTATTGGTGACGATTTTTTGCTGAAAAGCGAAGCGGCGCGCATCCTTTACCATGAGCATGCCGAGAAGATGCCGATCTTCGACTATCACTGCCATCTCAATCCGCAGGAGATTTATGAGGATGTCCGTTTTGACGATCTGGCGCATGCATGGCTGGGCGGCGACCACTACAAATGGCGCGTCATGCGCGCCAACGCGGTGCCGGAGCGCTTTGTCACCGGCGACGCGCCCGGCCGCGAAAGGTTCGACCGCTATGCGGAGGTTATGCCCCGCCTGATCGGCAACCCGATCTATCATTGGTCGCATCTGGAGCTGATCCGCTTTTTCGGCATCGACGATCTGCTTGACCCCACCACGGCAGACGCCATTTGGGAAAAGGCCAACGCCAAGCTGCAAAGCTCGGCGGGTTCGTCCCGTTCACTCATTCAGGAGAGCAACGTGCGTGCCCTCTGCACGACGGATGATCCGGTAGACGATTTGCAGTGGCACAAAAAGCTGGCGGCGGATGCAGGCTTTACGGTTCAGGTTCTGCCGACCTTCCGCCCGGAAAAGGCGCTGAACATCGTTGACCCCGGCTATCCTGCTTATCTGGAAAAGCTGGGCACGGCGGTAAACGCCACCATCCGCACAATTGACGGCCTCAAGCAGGCGCTGGCGCAGCGCGTGGCATACTTTGCCGAGGCGGGCTGCCGCCTGTCCGATCACTCGTTTGGCTCGCCGGATTTCACGGTCTGGGACGAGGCCGCAGCAGAAAGCGCGATGCGCAAGGCGCTGGCAGGAGAAATGCCGACCGATCACGAGGTCGCGGCTTACCAGTCGCTGATGATGGATTTCCTCGGCGCGCAGTACGCTGACCGCGGCTGGGCGATGCAGCTGCACATGGGTGCTATCCGCAACCTGAATACCAAGCTGTATCGCGCGTTCGGCGCGGATGCGGGCGGCGACTCGATCGGCGACACCATGGCCGCAGCTTCTCTGGCGGCGCTGCTCGACCGACTGGCTATGCGCGATAAGCTGCCTAAGACCATTCTGTACACGCTCAATGCGGCGGATAACGACAAGTTGATCGCTGCGGCGGGCTGCTTCCAGGATGAAACCGCCGCGGGCAAGATCCAGTTCGGCTCGGCATGGTGGTTCAACGATCATTACGACGGCATGATCGCCCAGATGAAGAGCCTGGCGAACATCGGTGTGCTCAGCCGCTTTATCGGTATGCTGACCGATTCCCGTTCGTTCCTGTCCTATCCGCGTCACGAATATTTCCGCCGCATTCTGTGCAATCTGGTTGGCGGCTGGGTGGCGGACGGCATGGCGCCGGCGGATTATGACCTGCTCGGCGGCATGATCGAGGACATCTGCTTTAATAATGTTTGGAAATATATCGGTTTAGACCGATAATAAGGAGGAAACCCCCTATATGAAACTATCATTCCGTTGGTATGGCGAGTCCGACCCGGTTTCTCTGGAGTATATTTCGCAGATTCCGGGCATGCGTTCGATCGTCTCGGCTGTATATGATGTAAAGCCGGGCGAAGTATGGCCGGAGGAGAGCCTTGCCAAGATGAAGGAGCAGTGCGAGGCGCACGGTCTGGTGTTCGATGTGGTCGAATCCATTCCGGTGTCCGAGGATATCAAGCTCGGCACGGACAAGCGCGACGAGCATATCGAGGTTTACTGTGAAAACATCCGCCGCTGCGCGAAGTACGGCGTTAAGTGCGTGACCTACAACTTCATGCCGGTCTTTGACTGGACGCGCACCCAGCTGGACAAGAAGGCGCCGGACGGC
>NZ_CAWVCU010000129.1:0-46334 GCF_963927765.1 uncultured Agathobaculum sp.
TGCGCAATGCGATTGTGTTTCGGCGCGTTGAGGCCGCCTCCAAAATATCTCATTTCGCTACGATGATAATAATTATACGCGGAAACGATTTATTTGTCAATTTTGGCAGCGCATCTCAAATTCGCAGCATCTGTCCCGATCCCTCAAATCTGCATGCCTTGGTATTGAAGAATACGAAACACCTGTCATCTTCTGACATATTTTTATGTCAAAGAGAGCTGACGTTTACAAATCACGGCGAGCTTTCACAGGCTATATGCTTGGAATAAGGCTTTAGAAAATCCCGTTCAAAGTCGACCACAGCCAAAGGTCGGCTGTAATAGTACCCTTGTCCATAGTTGCAGGAAAGCTGCGCCATCATCTGTTCATTTTCCCGTGTTTCGACTCCCTCAGCCACGGTGCTGATATTCAGCTGCTTCGCCAGATCCAAAATGCAGCCCATGATTTTGCGTTGCGTGCCCTCAGTATCTTTGGCCACTCCCATCAAAAACAATCGATCCAGCTTTAACTCGTCAATCTTCAGCCGCCCCAAGGTATTGAGAGAGGAATAGCCGCTTCCAAAATCATCCATGGAAATGCGGAATCCGGCCGCCCGCAACTGATCAATGCAGGCATTGACCTGATCCATATGCTCCAAAGCCAGACTTTCTAAGATTTCCAGAGTAATATACCGGGGAGATATGTCGTATTTCTCTGTAATGGCCAACAGTTTTTCCACATAACCCTCGCTGACAAACAGCAGTCTGGTCTGATTGACCGAGATATTGATAGGCGTCGTTCCTTCATCCATCCACTGCCGCAGCTGCTTACAGACCTGCTCCACCATATAGAGATCCAGTTGTACACAGAATCCATTTTCCTCAAATAGCGGAATAAACTGGTCCGGAAAGATCAGCCCCCTATCTTGTGTCTGCCAGCGCACCAAGGCTTCAGCGCCCGTGAGCAGCCCTGTGTTTAAATCCATTTTGGGCTGCAAATACATACGGAATTCCTCTTGCTCCAGCGCACGCTGCATATGGCTTTCCACATAAAGGCGCATCTGCTCGGCATCGTGAAGAGCCTCATCATAAATACAGATCGACTGCTTTTTATTCTTTTTCCCTTGGGCTAACGCTGCCATCATGTAGGTATGTTTAGCGGCAGCTGAAAACGGCTCGGGAGCCGCCGCGGTCAGTACACAGCCGCAATATACAGAAACAGAATAATCTCCCAGCAGTTCGAATGCCTCCTTCTGGATCATATCAAGAAGGGCCTGAATACGATCAACAGCTGGATCCGCCTGATTTTCCCGCAAGGCCAGATAAAATACATCGGCTGACTGACGGCAGAAGAATTCCTCCGGTCGGCAAATTTTGTCCAGGCAATACTTGATCCGGCACAAAAACTGATCGGCAATAGAGAGACCATAGGTCTCGTTAATATGCTTAAAGTTCCTCAGATTCAGTGCAACCAGCATCAGGGGAATTTTTTGGTCACAGGCCTGACTGAGCAGCAAGCGAAATTCGTCATCGTTGTATGCGCCTGTCAGATTGTCATACCGGGACAGCTGCTCTAATTGCTGTTGGGTACGGGTCGCCTCTTGGCGGGCTTTTCTAATATTATGGTAAAGAGAATGCAGGCACAAGCTCAATACCAAAACGATAAGTGTTACCAGCAGGTGAAAGCGATGCACATACAACCACTCAGCAGGTGTGTAGGTAACCTTTACGGACATAGCCTGATAAAACATATTCTGGCTTTGCGCATCTGAGATAGAACGTATATACCGATTTAAAATCGATAATAAATTTCCTGAGACATGACTTGTTACTCCGATGCAATAGGACACGTTTTTATCGCTCGACCAATCAACAGAAAGATTATCATAGAGCCCTTGCTTTTGCAGGTAATAGTTTATCGAATACATATCCATACGGCCGCAGCCGATCTTGCCGGACCTCAGATTGTTGAGCATCGATTGCGTGTTGGTATAAAAGCGCTGGATATCCTCATCATCCGATGGAGTATCGCCGGATGGCCCCCATACAAGCAGACTGCTTCCGCTATAATATGGCAAGGTAAATTGGATGCCATCTACAGTAATATAGCTTGATGTACTGGCGGCACAGGCAATCAAATCCACCTGCCCCTGTTGGATACGCTGAATACCATCCTCACAGGATTGCACAATGACAGGCTCATACTGCAGACCTGTGGCTTCTGCCAGAGCTTCAAAATAGCTGGCTGCCATTCCCTGTGCTTGTCCGTCCCGGGCATATTGCAGCGGCGCATTTCCATCGCAGAAAGCAACCTTCAGCGTCCCTAAATCCTGAATATATTCTCTGTCCTGCTCTGACATGACAAAACGACCATTGGAGTAAAAATACTCATCATAGAGCTCGGTTTGCAAATAAGGATATGCCCGGCTCATCTGGTACATTGCATTATTAAGGGGCTGGAGCAAAGACTGATTCCCTTTATACAGCGCAAAGTAATACGGCGTAGGAGCAAATCTCGCTATGGTGCGGAAGTTGTCCACGATTGCCATGTCAACCTGCAGGATTGCATCCGCTTCGCCTGTTCGTACCGCTTCCAGTGCATCTGCAATAGTGGGATACTCTATCACTTCGTAAGTAAAATGGTTCAGCTGTGCATACTGCGACAGTTCTTCCATGCGTTGGGATAACTGTGGAGCAGATGCAACTTTTATTCCGTTCCAGGAAGCAAAATCCTCTTCTGCCCACTGGGTGGAGTCCTCCAAAACGGTCAGAGAAGTATATGTGGTTCCATAACTGTAGCTGGGATAAAGGAAATATTCCTCAAGGCTGGGGAGATAGTTCATGGTCCCCATCATGTCGATCTCACCGTCCATCAGCATCTGCATCAAAGTGCTGATTTGCGTATTCGTGTCCCCTTCGGCCGTTACAAACTCATAGTCCCAGTTCGTGTATAGACTGAGGTATTCCAAATAGTCTACCATATACCCAGCATATTCCCCATTTTCATCCAGATAGGAAATGCCATGCTGGATGGGAAATCCAACACGAACCACGGTATTCTTGTTTGAAGCACCCTGTGCTGCCGGCATCACAGATACCATGATGCATACAGCTATTAGCAGCCATGCCAACTTTCTTACTCGTTTCACCGTAACACAGATCCTCCCCATTAACAGCGATATTGCTGTGGTGATCCGCTTATCAAAAGCAGATAGGTTTTGCTTTCCGCGCACTTATCTCCCAGTTAAATTTATTTTGATCGAGATTGGCGATTATGCTTCTTATCTTTGTAAAGGTCGATATCTGCTACTTCAATGACCGCTTCCAATTTGTTGTCAGCAGACACAATTGCTTTTCCAACTGAAATACCTGCCCAAGCTCTCTCATCTTTTCCGGCATCCACCATGGCACTTTTTATTCTTTGTGCAAAAGTATATGCTTGTTCTTCTGTTTCAAAGCCGCTGCAAAGAAGAATAAACTCGTCGCCCCCCATGCGGCATACAATGTCCGAGGATCGAACGATATTGTTTAGTGTCATAGCCATTTTTTTGAGCACATGATTTCCCGCCATGTGTCCAAATGTATTATTGACCTCTTTGAATTTATCTACATCAATAATAAAGATCCAACAGGAAGGGTGTGTATCCACATAATGCTGATAGCCCTCCTGAAAGGTACGGTAGTTGATTAACCCCGTTAGCCCATCCCGCTCGGCCAGAGTTTGCAGATATTCCATTTTCTCCAGTTTCTCGTTAAATTGGCTGAGAAGGGTCTTGGGATAATATTCCCCATCGGTCTGCTCAACATTTGGCAGCGAGTGATGAATGTGGATGATTTTCCATCCATCCTCTCTGCGCCGATACACCATAGAAAAGCGACTGTCCATATCAATGGTGACTTCCCGGTCTTCGCTTTCCCAGTAGATATAGATCTCGCCATAGACTAGGCAAAGATCTTCCGACAGCAAAACCGGTTCACACCAAAAATCGCGAAACTGAAACTGAATGTCGTTTCGCTCTGCAACTTCTTGATACATAGCCGTTTGAAATGCTTGTGCCGTTTGATAGATTTCGTGCTTGCCCGTTCCAATGATTGTGCAGGTCGGATCGATCCAATTTTCAATTGGATGACGGCCATTTTCATCCACATCCGCAAAATAAGTCTGCCACATCTGCCGGGTAAACTGATAAAAGTCCATCATATTTACGCATAACTCCTTTTAGCAAAATGCATGCAATCCATTTTCTCGCGCTATCATCGGATTCTTGCTTACGGACCGATTATCCGGTATTGCAAATATTGATTTTTCCCTTTGCGTTTTGCGTCGTATAATGCAATATTGGCACAGTGATAAAGGTCAGCAAATGACGCTCCGTCCTGAGAATAGCACACGATGCTGGCTGCCTATTTGATCTGTATTGCAGCAAGCGTATTGCCGTTTTCCGCAGTCACAAGAAGCAGCCTATCCCCTTCGAGCATAATAATACTAATTTTATATCGTCAGTAGGACACGAAAATTTAATACTTTTCACCAAAAATGAAATTATATTCCATTCGTAATATGCCCCGCTAGAACAGCTTACTGCCTAAAGTGTGGATTTCAATGCTCAATTGTACTGGGGGAGTTTGGATAAATATCCTATTAGAATCAACAACGGCAGCAAGCATCACTGCTTGCTGCCGTTGTTGATTGTGACCGCAAATACGTTCCTAACGATATGTACGGTTCGTATCTGCGCGTTTTGGTGGAGCCGAGGGGAGTTGAACCCCTGTCCGAAAGCACATTCACCGTGACTTCTCCGGGCGCAGTTTGTCTTTTTGCATTCCCTCCATGACACGCCGGCAAACAGGCTGGTCACTTTAGTAGAGTCATGTTACATGACGGGGGCAACTCTTACCCCGTACACGTTCACCACTAATCGACGCCGGATCTCAAAGCCGTGGTCCTCTCTGAGCCGACGGGCTAAGCCTTAATTAGGCAGCCTGAAGAGTATAATCGTTGTTGTTTAATTTATAAACAGTTGGAGCTTTTTACGCAGATCCCCGCTGCGGCCCGCTATCCCGGCTTCAACACCCACGTCGAACCCGTTACGGCCCCATTTCGGGTGCATCCATCGGATGCGAAAAATCAACGATTTCTCTCCTTCATCGCGCGATCCATCTCCCGCTTGGCATCTCGCGCCGCAATGCTGTCGCGTTTGTCGTGCAGCTTTTTACCTTTACACAAACCAAGCTCGATTTTGACACGCGAGTTTTTGAAATAGACCGAAAGCGGAATCAGAGAATACCCGTCCTGCTTGGTTTTGCCAAACAGGTTTGCAATCTCCTTTTTGTGCATCAGCAGACGCCGCACGCGTAACGGATCTTTATTGAAGATATTTCCCTTTTCATAGGGGGAAATATGCATCCCGCGCACAAAAAGCTCGCCATCCTTGAAAGTGCAGTAGGAATCCTTCAGATTGATCTGCCCCTGTCGGATCGACTTGACCTCGGTGCCTGCCAATTCGATGCCCGCTTCGTATTTTTCCTCGACAAAGTAGTCATGCCATGCTTTTTTGTTGGCCGTGACCTGTTTGGTGCCTTGCTTGGACACTGCGCCCATGGCAATCCCTCCTTTTCGTGGTTTTGTTTATCATATCATGCAATACCGCGTTTGTAAAGGCACAAGAATGTTACAAATTGCGACCGAAACCGCACTGCTACTCAAAAGAGCGGCAGTGCGCCGGTGATCGGGTCAACTTTTTCGGGCAGCGCAGGCTCAAACGCAAGGCAGGTATAGGTCGGCTCGCCGTGAAACTCTGTGATACCATTGTCGCAGATGAGCGCGGACAAAATGCCTGCTTCCTTTGCCTTGCGGTCAATTGCAAGCAATTCTTCCTCCGAATCTACATACACGCACACCTTCGCCACGCCGCGCGAAAACCATTCGCTGAGCGGTGTAGCAGACTGTGCACTCTCTGCCAGTGTCACGCCTGCTTCATCTGCTCGAATCTGTCCGAGCCGCTGCTCTCGATCCAGCGCAGCCAGTACCGCCGTGACGCAGGCATGCCCTGCCTGCGCCGCAATCTTCCCCTTGCGCATTTTCAAATCCCGCCGCATCACAATCATCTGCTTGGGCTTATCCATGCCTGCGCCTCCCCTGTTTATTCTACCGTATTGGTCAGCTTGCCAATGCCCTCGATCTCGCAGGTGACTACGTCGCCCTTCTTGAGGAACTTCGGCGGCGTGAAGCCCATGCCAACGCCCGCAGGTGTGCCGGTTGCAATGATGGTGCCTGCTTTGAGCGTCATGCCCTGAGACAACTCTGCGATGATCTCCGCGACCGAATGCAGCAGATGATCCGTGCTGCTGTTCTGGCGCGGTTCGTCATTGACCGTGGACGAAATGGCAAGCGCGGGCGGATAGGCAATTTCATCCGCCGTCACGATGCACGGCCCCATCGGAGTGAAACCGTCTAGTGACTTGCCGAAATACCACTGATTGTGCGCGGTCTGCAAATTGCGCGCGGATACATCATTGACGATCGTATAGCCAAAAATATGGCCGGGCGCTTCGGACACGCTGACATTCTTGCAGTCCTTGCCGATCACCACGCCAAGCTCCGCTTCATAGTCCAGACTGTCCACCAGACCTTCATACGCCGGAATGGGATCACCGTAACCGCTTGCTTCACACACGCGTTTGCTGAAATAGACCGCCTTTTTGCGGTTGACAAGAAACGCATCCTCATGAAAGCGCGCAGACTCGACTGCATGATCTGCGTAGTTGATACCAAGGCAGATTACATCCTGCGCCGGGTGCGGAATGGGTGCGCGCAGACGCACACTATTCAACCGCAGCGCTGCGCCTTCGGTTGCCTGCTCTGCATCCGCCAGCCTTGCCAGCTGCGCCGGGGAAATGCGGCGGATCAGCTCGGTCATATCCGGAAACGACAGCCCGAACGCTTCAATCGGCCAGATAAGTCCCGGCCAACCATCACAACCCACGCCGATGCGGTCGACACCGTCATTATTTTGATACGTATATAGCTTCATACATTGGTCACGCTCCTCTTGATATTGCCAGTTTTATCATAGCACAAACTGCACAAAAATCAAAGCATCTATTTGAATGTTTGCACAAACTATGGTATGCTCTTATCAGAACGAATGGGCAAAAGCGCCCCGCTTTTCCTTTTTGTGTCATGCCTGAATGAACGGAGGAAGCATGTCAATGACCGGAACCTGCGAAGATTGCGCGTATAATGTATATGATGACATTCTGGACGAGTATGTCTGCGAAGCCTATCTGGATGAAGACGAGTTTTACCGTCTATCTCAAAGCAACGGCCCTTGTCCGTATTACCGCTCCGGCGATGATTATGAGCTGGTGCGCCATCAAAACTGAGGAGAGGATATCATGACCGAACGAGAAAAAGCAGCCGCCGGGCTGCTGTATGATGCCAATTATGACCCCGAATTGCTGCAAGCCCGCGCGGTGGCAAAAGACCTTTGCATGGATTACAACCAGTTGCGCAGCACACAGCAAGCGGAGCGTCTCGCACTGCTGCGTACACTGCTGGCCGCCTGCGGCGAAGATACCTACATCGAGCCGCCCTTTTTTGTCGATTACGGCAGCAATATCCGCGTAGGCAAGGCGTTTTACGCCAATCACAATCTGGTCATTCTGGATGGTGCGCCCGTCACCTTCGGCGACCATGTGTTCATTGGCCCAAACTGCTGTTTTTCCACGGCTGGACACCCGCTTGATACCGCGCAGCGGAACGCCGGCTTGGAATACGCCAAACCTATCACAGTCGGCAACAATGTGTGGATCGGTATGGGCGTGCAGATACTGCCCGGCGTGACCATCGGAGACAATACCGTCATCGGCGCGGGCAGCGTTGTCAACAAAGACATTCCTGCCGGTGTGCTGGCGGTCGGTGTACCTTGCCGCCCGATCCGCGAAATCGCACAAAAGCCGCGCCGTGTCATCCTGTAATTTATACAAAGAACCCTCTGCCTGCAGGCAGAGGGTTCTTTATATGCTTTTATGATACGGCCTCGACGGTCTCTACACCATTCTCTCGATAGGTGTACACCGTAAATCCGCTGTACGTCCAAACGCCGTCTTCGCCTTCACCCATGCAGCTGGGCGAATAGCTCTTGGAGCTGGGCGAGCCGAGCGCGCCTTCCAGCGCAGAGGCAGAAGAACCGATGTAGCCGGATGCCTGTGCAGCGGTCGGCTTAGCGGGTTCCGGCTCCGGTTCGGGCTGCGGCGCAGGAGCCGGTGTGGATTCCGGCTTGCTGGTCGAAGTGCTGCCGGACGAGGTATTGCTGGAAGAGCTGCCGGACGACGGCTTGCTGGTCGCGCTGCTGCCCGAAGAAGTCGAACCAGACGACGTGCTGCCGCCGGATTGCGGCTTGCTGGTGGAGCTGCTGCCCGTGCTCGTACCGGACGCAGTGCTGCCAGATTGCGGCTTAGACTGCGAAGCGCTGTCCGAAGTCTCACTGCCAGCGGCGGTATCCTTGTCTGCTTCGGTCTTGTCCTTGTCGCTGGTTTCGTCCTCAGCCTTGTCCTTATTTTCCTCATCCTTTACCGTATCAACGGCCTCATTATCCTTTTTGTCCTCGGCTGCGGTATTCTGCCCGCCGCCGCAAGCTGCCAGACTGCCGCACAAAATCAGCGCCAGCAGCAGGGCTGTCATTCTCTTTTTCATATCTTATTCCTCCTGGTTGTTTCTGCTTTATTCGACGGATTCTGTCCCTTGGGAGTTCCCTAAATCAGGCGGATATTTGAGTAAATTTTCAATGTTCCGTTCAACGATTTCAACGATCACCGTATCGCCTGCCTGCACCTGTGTTAACGGATACGGCATCTGCCGCGTGATAACGGCCTCGCGGAAGTCTGCCGCCAGAAAAGGATGCAGCGCATTGCCGAACGAGTCGCGGCACAGGATCAATCGTCCGTTTTGCGCGTGCTCGCTTGTGGTCTGTATCAAAATATCCTCGGCTGTACGCGGCGGCGTAACATAAGAAAAGTCAATTTCATACTGCTGCTGCGCCTCCAATTCCGTCCCTTTCGGATACAGCATCTCGTACAGATCGCCGCGATGGGTATTTTCCGTTGTATAGGATGCCTCCCCAAACGGCGTATACGGCAAACCGAGCGTTTGCATCAAAAAATCGTGCGCAAGCGCCGCGCCGCGGTTGGTCCAGTGCGAATCCGTCTGGAGGTAAAGCACCTCATCCTGCTCGGAGAAAAACGTGAACAAATCGGCATAGTGTACACCATATTCCTGCAAATACTTTGCAACCAGCTCATAATTGCCCGGGGAATCGCTTTGCAGGTAGCGTGACGGCATATGTTCGGGATAAAGGGAGTTCTTATTGGGCGCGATGGTGAACACAAACCGTGCGCCGCGCGCTTCGCAATACGCCTGCATATCCGCGACCGTCTGTGCGACTTGTCGCGCCTGCTCCTCAGTCAGCGTCGCGTGATTTTGGTAGTCGTCCAGCGTTTCCGCATAGTACAGCCAGCCATCTGAGCCATAGATCACATCCTCAGCCGGGGACGTGGCCAGCAGCGTAGTCTGCAAAGCGGCGTTTGCCGTGACCATCTCCTGCCGCAGCGCAAAGTGATCCGCGATATAGTCGGTCACCTGATCGAGCACGGCGGTGTTCCAACTCCCGTCCTCGTTTTTCAAGGTCGGCTTAGGCGACAGCCGCTCATTTGCAGCCGCCTGCGTCGGCGGCAGAAACAACATGCCTGCTGAAGGGATCAAGCAAAGCAGCACAAAGGCTGCGGTAAAAATTTTGTATTTCATGGCAGCCTCCTCAGAATTGAAAATAAATAAACGGGTTAAATGTACCCGCAGACAGGTTGAGCATACACAGCACGAGCAGCACCATAGCCCCTGCAAGCGTGATCGACTCATTTTTCGGCTGCAACCGTTTCGCGGTCGGCAAGCTGAGCAAAAGCGCCAGCATCAGCGTCAACAGGAATACCGGTGTCAATAAGGAACATACGGTCACGGTTCCTGTCCAGCCCAGCCCCACGCCGGTAAACATAGCCGCGAACATCGCACCTGCCTGAGAGAGAGACTCCGCACGGAACAGCGTAAAGCCGAGCACGACCACCAGCATGGTATACACATGCCCGAGCGCTCTGCCCTTGAGCCGACGCGCGGGCACGATCCCGCTGTCCTCGAGCACCGAGAACAGACCGTGCCACAACCCCCACAGCACGAACGTCCAGTTCGCGCCGTGCCACAGACCAGTCGTGAAGAACACAATCACACGGTTGACCCAGGTGCGTACCTTTCCCTTGCGGTTACCACCCAACGGGATATACAGATAATCGCGGAACCAAGTCGACAACGAAATATGCCAGCGCCGCCAGAATTCCTGAATCGTGGTTGCCGTATAGGGGTAATCGAAATTCTCGAGGAAATGGAAGCCGAACATGCGACCCATGCCAATCGCCATGTCGCTGTAACCGGAAAAGTCGAAGTAGATTTGCAGCGTGTAGCAGATCGCGCCCGTCCACGCGGCAAACATACCGATTTCTCCTGCGGGCAGCGCGAATACCGCGTCCGCCATCTGTCCCATCGCATTGGAAATCAGCAGTTTTTTGGAAAGTCCGCAGATGAACCGACGGATACCCAGCGCAGTCTCACGCGGTGTGGTCTGCCGCTGGTCAATCTCCTTTTCAATGTCGTGATACTTGACGATCGGCCCTGCGATCAACTGCGGGAAATACGAAATATAGAGCAATATCTTCACAAAAGAGCGGGAAACGATCGACTTATCGCGGTATACGTCGATCACATACGACAATCCCTGAAAGGTGAAGAACGAAATGCCGATTGGTAAAGCAATTCCAGTCAGCGGTAACGATAAACCAAACAGACCGTTTATGGTACCGATCATAAAGTCCGCGTATTTGAACACCGCCAGCAAGCCAATGCCGCCTGCGACCGCGATCCCGACGCCCAATTTCGGATATTTCCCCGCCGCCAGCAGACCGCAGCCATAATTAAGCGCTACACTGAGCAGCAATAGCGGCAAATAGACCGGTTGCCCAAAAGAATAAAAAATCAGGCTGGCAACCAGCAGCAGAATATTTTTTGCCCGTATGCCGCGCAACAGACGATCCAGCACGAACACGACCGGCAGGAAAACGAATAGAAAAATCGCCGAACTGAAAACCATGTTGTTTTTTCCTTTTTCTCTTTATTATGCCTGCTCGCTTTGCACTTTAGTCTCCCGCACATAGTTTGCAATTGCAATACCGCTGCTGACCAGCACCAATGCGCTCAGATTGCGCAAAGTCAGAAGCTGTTCTCCCAGCACGATTGCAGAGATCAGCGCGCCGAACACAGGAATCAAAAAGCAAAACAGGCTGACCTTGCCCACTGGGAATTTTCCCAGAAGTGCCGTCCAGATCGTGAACGCCGCGGCGGACAGCACCACCATGTATGCCAGCAGCAGCACACCAGCCGGCGTGACTGCTCCCAACCGGCCCCCGCCGATCCACCCGACAACCAGCAAAAACGCTCCGCCCAGCAAAAGCTGCCAGCCGGTCAGCAACATCGGGTCACGTCCCGGCGTATAGATGCGGGAAACCAGCGCACCCGCACCGGCAGACATCGCCGACAGCAACACCAAGCCGTCGCCGTGCAGATTGAAGCCGTTAAGACCGCCCAAACCGAGTGCCAGAACACCCGCAAAGCCGCACAGACAGCCAATCACCTTTTGCCGGTTCATCTTATCGTTTTTCAAAAACAGATGTGCAAAAATCAGCGCAAAAAAGGTCTGCGTGCCGGACAATACCGCACCCTTGGTTCCGGTGGTGCCAGACAATCCGATGTAGTAGCACACATACTGAATCATGCTCTGAAACAGGCAGATCCAGAAAATCGGCTTCCACTCACTGCGCACCGGAACGATACGGTGTCCCTTGATGCGCGCCACCAGCAATACCAGCAAGCCTGCCAGCGCAAACCGCCAGCCTGCAAAAAACAGCTGGGAGAATGGTGCGTCCGACGCAATAGCAAACCACTCATATCCTTTTTTGATGCAGGGAGCTGCACTGCCCCACAGTGCGGTACACAATACCGCAGGCATATATAATCGACGAACCAACCCGTTTTTTTGTTCCTGCATTTTTCTTTCCCCTTTTTCTGACGTGAAGCCAGTATACCATTTCCCCCCTTCATGCGCAAGCAAGGGAGATTTATCGGACACACTCTCTGCTATTCTATTATCAGAGGAGGTGAACGGCATGATTTACAGCTGTCAAACCAAATGCTGTCACTATGTTTTTCTTGGCAGTGAGCAGCAGCACACCTGTCCAGACTGCGGAAAGCAGCAGATCCGTCCGGCAACCGCAGCGGAACGTGCCGAATTCTTTCACCGGCACACCGCCGCCCTCGTCCGACGCCGCCGTTCTGGCTGAGCGCACAGTAAAAGACCTTCCGAACCATTCCGGAAGGTCTTTTACATGCCGTTTTCATTTGTCATTTCATTTCTGACTCCTCAAGGCAGCCACAGCAGCCACCGTAATGATTTCACATTACTTGGCGGTGTGACGCGCCTTGCGAGACATCGACTTGACGCGGTTCTGGTCCAGATCCAGCATACGCGCTGCGACCAGATCATTGAAGAAACCCTTCATCATGATTTCGTCACGCTCCTTTTTCTGTAATGTTTCTGAGACCGTTTCCCGATCTCTGCTATTATAATACACGGAGCGCGTCAGAAAAGCAAGCGGCATGTTTTATGAATATCACACAACTAACGACATTTATTTTTATGCAACATTACCTATACTCGTTAACATTTTGTACACATTTTGCAGAATTTAATTGGTAGTTTTCAATAACTTAACCTTTTCCATATTCTTTTGCCAATTCTGCAAAGAGCGGCAGCGCGCGACGAATGGTTTCGGTCTGCACGCAATAGGAAATACGCATATGTCCCGGCGCGCCGAAATCCGCACCCGGCACAACCAGCAGGTCGTATTTCTTCGCGCGTTCGCAGAACGCGCGGTCATCCGGTTCCAATGTCTGCGGAAACAGATAAAACGCACCCGCCGGTTTAACGCAGGAATACCCCATACCCGTCAATCCGTCATACAGCAAATCGCGATTGGTCTGGTAAATCGAAATATCACTCGTCTGACCCGCGCAGCGTGCCGTCACGCGTTGGAACATGCTTGGCGCGCATACATACCCCAACGCGCGACCCGCACCGCAGACCGCCGCATACAGATCAGCGCTGTCGGCCGCCTGCGGCGGCACCAGAACATAGCCGATGCGCTCGCCCGGCAACGAAAGCGACTTGGAATAGGAATAGCAAACGATGGTGTCATCATAGTAATTCGGCACAAACGGCACATTGACACCGTCATAGACAATTTCCCGGTAAGGTTCATCCGACACCAGATAGATCGGATGCCCATACTGCTTTTCCTTTTCGCACAGCAACGCGGCCAATTGCTTGATGGTCTGCTCGGAATAAACCGCGCCAGACGGATTGTTCGGAGAATTGATCACGACCGCCTTGGTGTGCTCGTTCAGCGCCTGTTCCAACGCATCAAAGTCGATCTGGAAATCCGTAATAGACGGCGGCACGATGACCGCTTTCGCGCCTGCGCCGCGTTCAATGAACATCAGATATTCCGGGAAGTACGGTGCCAGCACAACAAACTCATCCCCCGGACACGCAATCGCCTTGAAGGCGCAGGACAAGGCTGCCGCCGCACCCGCAGTCAAGTACAGGCTATCGCCCGTGTAATCGGTGCCGAATCGACGGATCAGATCGTCCGCCAATGTTTTACGCACGTCAGCCGCGCCCTGCGCAGAAGTATAGCCGTGCAACTCAACTGGATCGCCTGCGGCCTCGGCCAGAATCGCCTCACGCACCGCATCCGGTGCAGGCACATTCGGATTGCCGATGGAGAAATCAAATACATTTTCCCGGCCCACCACCGCTGCGCGCTGATTGCCGTATTCAAAAAGCTCGCGGATGGTGGAACGGTTGTTCCCCAGCGCGGCCATCTGCTGATTGAGCATGTCAAATCGCCCCTTTCTTATGGAGTTTATTATAGCACAGCGCAAAAGCACACGCAAGAAAAAGCCCGCCGCACGGTTTTCCGTGCGGCGGGCTTACTTTTACGCTTATTCGAACTTGATCTGCTTTTCCGGCAAGTCCTCATCGGTCAACAATGCGCCGATCGACGGAATGCTGCGGCAACGGTAACGACCGTTATCCGACAGCCCTGCATCCTCCATGCGGCAGGCATGCGTGATCGTGTGCTTGCCGCGCAGTACCATGGCCTGCACGCCCTGCGTCGAGCGGCTGGCCTTGATATCCAGCATATTCGCACGGAAGGTCAGAGCGCGGTTCGCCGTCGAGAACATGGTGATCTCGGTTTCCTCATCGACCGGATGGAAGAACGCCACCGCGGGCGACTTAGCCGAGTACGCGCCGGTCAGGCGACGGCGGTTGGTTTTGGTCTCAAAGCTTTCGAGCGAAAACCGCGCGGCCTTGCCGTTCTGGAACACGATGACCATATTGCCTTTGTAATCGCCCGGCAGCATGGCATAGACCGGCATTTCTCCCTCGTCCATCCCCAGCTTGCTTGCCAGATAATCACCCAGCACGGATGCCTTGCAATCGTCAAAATCATACAGATGTGCTTTATAGGCCTGCTGCATATTGGTGAAGAAAATGATCTCCGCCTTATTCGTCGTCTCGGTCTGCCAAATGACCTCGTCACCATCCTTGAGCTTATGCTCCTGCGACATGCGCCACGACTGCGGCGTGATCTTCTTGAAATAGCCTTCGCGCGTCAAGAACAGCAGCACCGCGTAATCTTCGATGTGATCCTCCTCATCAAACTCCGGCACCGCTCCGGCAGTTACCAGACGGGTGCGGCGTGGCGACGGATATTTCTTGATGACCTGCTCCAACTCTTTGATGATGATATTCCGGATTTTCGCCTTGGATTTGACGATCTCTTCGAGTTTGGCGATCTCCTTTTCAAGTGCTTCGGTCTCCTGCGTGCGCTTGAGGATATATTCCTTGTTGATGTTGCGCAAGCGGATATCCGCAATGAACTCTGCCTGAATCTGGTCAATGCCAAAGCCAATCATCAGATTCGGGATAACCTCGGCATCCTCCTCTGTCTCACGGATGATACGAATTGCCTTATCGATATCCAGCAGGATTTTAGCCAGGCCGTGCAGCAAATGCAGCTTGTCCTTCTTCTTGTTCAGATCAAAGAACACACGGCGGCGAACACACTCGGTACGCCATGCGGTCCACTCATCGAGCAGCTCGCGCACGCCCAATACGCGTGGCATACCTGCAATCAGCACATTGAAGTTGCAGGAAAAGCTGTCCATCAGCGGCGTCATCTTCATCAGCTTTGCCATCAGCTTTTCCGGATCGGTGCCACGCTTGAGGTCAATGGCAATCTTCAAACCAGACAGATCGGTTTCATCGCGCACATCCGCGATCTCGCGCACCTTGCCGCTCTTGACCAATTCTGCAATCTTGTCAATGATCGCTTCGATCGTGGTTGTATACGGAATCTCTGTGATTTCGATTAGATTTTCCTTTTTGTCAAATGTCCACTTTGCGCGCACTTTGAACGAACCGCGGCCGGTCTCATAAATCGCGCGCATCTCATCCTCATCGTAAATCAGCTCTCCGCCGGTCGTAAAGTCCGGCGCGGGCAGGGTCGTGAGCAGATCGTGCTCCGGATTTTTGATCCATTCGATCGTTGTGCGGCACACCTCTTCGAGATTGAAGCCGCAGAAGTTGGACGCCATACCGACCGCGATGCCGGTATTAGCCGATACCAGAATATTCGGGAAGGTCGTCGGCAGCAGCGTCGGCTCTTTCATTGTGCCGTCGTAGTTGTCCACAAAGTCGATCGCATCTGCGTCGATATCGCGGAACAGTTCCGCACAAAACGCATCTAGCTTCGCCTCAGTGTAACGCGGCGCAGCATACGCCATATCGCGCGAATACACCTTGCCGAAGTTGCCCTTGGAATCGACAAACGGCATCAGCAGCGCCTCGTTGCCGCGTGTCAGACGCACCATCGTCTCATAAATTGCCGCATCACCGTGCGGGTTCAGCTTCATCGTTGAACCGACGATATTGGCCGACTTGGTGCGGTTTCCGTTCAGCAACCCCATCTTGTACATCGTGTACAGCAGCTTGCGGTGCGACGGCTTAAAGCCGTCGATCTCCGGAATCGCACGCGAGACAATGACACTCATCGCATAGGGCATATAATTCTCGCGCAGCGTATCCGTGATGCGCTGATCGACCGAAGGATGCTCCTTATATACTTTTGGCTCGTCGTTTTTCTTTTTTGCCATCCGAATTTAACTCCTTGTCAGGATATATCCGCCAAATCCAAATACTGCGCGCCGTTTTCCGCGATATATTCCTTGCGGCCGGACAGATTGTCGCCCAGCAGCAGGTCAAACATTTCACTGGTCGCCTTCGCATCCTCGGGCTGAATACGGATCAGGCGGCGGGTCTCGGGATTCATCGTAGTCTCCCACATCATATCCGCTTCATTCTCACCCAGGCCCTTAGAACGCTGGATCAGCACCTTTTTGCCCTCCAGCTTTTGCAGAATCGCGGCCTTTTCGCTCTCATCGAACGCGAAATAACTCTTGTCCCGATAGGTGATCTCATAAAGCGGCGACTCCGCGATATAGACATAGCCCTTTTCGATCAGCGTCGGCACCAGCCGGTACAGCATGGTCAGAATCAGCGTGCGAATCTGGAAGCCGTCTACGTCGGCATCGGTGCAGATAATGATGCGCCGCCAGCGGAGTGCTTCCAAATCAAACGCGGACAAATCTTTTGCAGCCTTGCCGCGCACCTCGACTCCGCAGCCGAGCACCTTCAGCAGGTCAGTGATGATATCATTCTTAAAAATCTTGCCGTAATCCGCTTTCAGACAGTTGAGAATCTTACCGCGCACCGGCATGATCGCCTGAAACTCGCTGTCACGTCCCTGTTTGACCGAACCGAGCGCGGAATCACCCTCCACGATATACAGTTCGCGCCGCGTGACATCCTTGGTGCGGCAATCGACAAACTTCTGCACGCGGTTGGCAAGGTCAATGCCGCCGGACAGCTTCTTTTTGATGTTCAAGCGCGCCTTTTCCGCCTGCTCGCGGCTGCGCTTGTTGATGAGAATCTGCTCGGCAATCTTATCCGCCTCGGCCTTGTTCTCGATGAAGTAAATTTCCAACCCCTGCTTGAGGAAATCGGTCATTGCCTCTTGGATGAACTTGTTGGTGATCGCCTTTTTGGTCTGGTTCTCATACGAGGTCTGGGTGGAAAAGCAGTTGGTCACAAGCACAAGGCTGTCCATTACGTCCTGAAACGTGACCTTACTTTCGTTCTTGGTATATTTTCCGTTCTGCTTGAGGTACGCATCCAGCGCCGAAACAAACGCTGAACGCACCGCCTTGTCCGGCGCGCCACCGTGCTCCAGCCACGAAGAGTTGTGATAATATTCGATGCGCGATACGGCAGAGGAAAAACAGAACGCGCAGGACAGCTTTACCTTGTATTCGGGCTTGTCCGCACGATCGCGGCCACGACGCTCGCCTTCCAGAAACTGCACCGTGGTCAACGGGTTTTCACCCACAAGCTCGGTGACATAATCCACAATTCCGTTTTGATAGAGGAACTCTGTCGTTTCAAACTTGCCGCCGACCTGATTGCGCAGCACGAATTTGATATGGCTGTTGACAACGGCCTGCCGCTTGAGTGTGTCCAAATAATAGTCCACCGGAATGTTGATATCCGTAAACACTTCCAGATCGGGCTTCCAGCGAATGGTCGTGCCGGTTTTCTTCGCCGTCGTGGGCTTTTTGATAAAGCCCTCCTTGGCATCGGTCTTGTTCTCGCCTTTTTCAAAGTGCAAACGATACTCGAACCCGTCGCGCACCACTGTTACATCCATGTATTCCGAAGAATACTGAGTCGCACAGGTGCCTAGACCGTTCAGACCCAAAGAGAACTCATAGTTTTCACCGGTATCGTTTTTATACTTGCCGCCCGCATACAGCTCACAGAACACCAATTCCCAGTTATAACGCTGCTCGTTCTCGTTCCACTCGATCGGCACACCACGACCACGGTCGGCTACCTCGATCGAGCCATCCTCATAACGGGTGGTGACGATTTCCGTACCAAAGCCCTCGCGCGCTTCGTCGATCGAGTTGGACAGGATCTCAAACACTGCGTGCTCGCAGCCTTCCAGACCGTCCGAACCGAAGATAACACCCGGGCGTTTGCGCACACGGTCCGCACCTTTGAGCGAGGAAATGCTCTCGTTGCCGTATGACGGTTTTGCTTTGCTCATATCGTCTTTAACTCCCTGTTTCCGCAGTTCTCAAATCCATAACTATCATATTATACGCTGTTTTGCTTTATTTTTCAATCATTTTCCGATGTATATACGCAAAACGCAAAATCAGTTTTTCGACAAAAAACGCGCGCTGCCTGATGCAGTGCGCGCTTTCTATAATAATGGGCGTTTGCGCCTCTTGTCTTTGGACTGTCCGGGAGCCTGCGCGGTATTCCGTCCCACAGGGCCGAACAGATTTTTATCGTCTTCCCATGAAGAAGTTTATATCAAAAGGGGTTGTTCCCTTGCTGTGGTTATACTATACCGTACCCATATGTCTAAAGTTTGTAGAAAATTTGAAAGAAGTGTAAACACTGCCGAAATGACCGTTTTTGTCATTTTTCATAGCAGACAAAAAAGAGCAGATGCAAAAGCATCTGCTCTTTTTCAGTCAATTAGCGAAACTTTTTCTTCTTCGCGCGCGCTGCCTCAGACTTCTTGCGGCGCTTGACGCTCGGGCTTTCATAATGCTCACGCTTGCGGAGCTCGGAAAGCGTACCCGCCTTGGCGCACGAACGCTTGAAACGGCGCAGCGCGCTGTCAATAGATTCATTTTCTTTGATGCGGATCTCCGACACTGTTTTCCCTCCCTCCGCGCGTTCCCCTCTGGAGGAACACTTTGCACGGCCGCATGCACCGTGGCACACAAAACCGTAAGAATATTATATCTGTTTTTACCGTCCGTGTCAATAAGAAAGTTTAACGAACGACCAGATTGACAATTTTACCAGGTACGACGATCTGCTTGATCATTTCCTTGCCCGCAATCGCGTTCTGCACCTTCTCCTCTGCAAGCGCGGTGTCAATGGCCACCTGCTTATCGCAATCCGCCGGCAGCTTGATCGTGCACTTGAGCTTGCCATTGACCTGTACCGCCACTTCTACGGTATCCTCGACCGTCTTGGCTTCTTCATATACCGGCCACGGTGCAACAGACAGCAAGCCTTCGCCGCCCATCTGCTGCCACAGTTCTTCGGTGATGTGCGGTGCAAACGGGTTGAGCAGCGTCAGGAAGGTCATATACTCAGCCTTGTTGACGCCCTTATCATAAAACTCGTTGAGCATGGTCATCAGCGCTGCGATCGCGGTATTCGCCTTGAGGTTGTCCGCGTCTTCGCCAACCTTCTTGATCGTGCGGTGCATGAGCACTTCGTGCTGCTTGGAGTATGCGTCGCCCTCCTGCACCTTTTCGGCCAGACCCCATACACGCTCGAGGAAGCGGCGGCAGCCCTTAATGGACTTCGGGCTCCACGGCGCAGCCTTCTCAAAGTCGCCAATGAACATTTCGTACAGACGCATGGTATCCGCGCCATAGGTATCAACGATTTCGTCCGGATTGACCACATTACCGCGGCTCTTGGACATCTTCTCGCCGTTCTCGCCCAGAATCATGCCGTGGCTCGTACGGCGGGCGTACGGCTCCTTGGTCGGCACCACGCCGATGTCATACAGGAACTTGTGCCAGAAACGGCTGTACAGCAGATGCAGTGTGGTATGCTCCATGCCGCCGTTGTACCAATCAACCGGCGACCAGTATTCGAGCGCTTCCTTAGAGGCAAGCGCCTTGTCGTTGTGCGGGTCCATATAGCGCAGGAAATACCACGAAGAACCAGCCCACTGGGGCATGGTGTCGGTCTCGCGCTTGGCAGGGCCGCCACAGCACGGACAAGTAGTGTTGACCCAGTCGGTCATCTTGGCAAGCGGACTTTCGCCGTTTTCGGTCGGCTCGTAGCTCTCCACGTCCGGCAAGGTCAGCGGCAGCTGCTCCTCCGGAATCGGCACCCAGCCGCACTTCTCGCAGTGCACCAGCGGAATGGGTTCGCCCCAGTAGCGCTGGCGGGAGAATACCCAGTCGCGCAGCTTGTACTGCACCTTGGCGTGGCCGATGCCCTTCTCCTCCAGCCATGCAATCATCGCCGGAATCGCGTCCTTGACCGTCTTGCCGTTGAGGAAATCCGAGTTGACCAGAATGCCAGTCTCATCCTTGGCCGTGAACGCAGCCTTCTGTACATCCTCGCCGCCGGAAACGACTTCGATGATCTCACAGCCGAACTTCTTGGCAAACTCCCAGTCACGGTCATCATGTGCCGGAACGGCCATGATCGCACCCGTGCCATAACCCATCAGAACGTAGTCAGACACGAAAATCGGGATCTCGCGGCCATTGACCGGATTGATGGCTGCCACGCCGTCCAGCTTAACGCCGGTCTTGTCCTTGTTCAGCTCGGTGCGCTCGAAATCCGACTTGCGCGCGGCTTCCTCGCGGTAAGCGCGTACCGCGTCAATATTCTTCAGCTTGTCCGCCCACTTCTCGACTGACGGATGCTCAGGCGAGATGACCATATAGGTCGCGCCGAACAGCGTATCCGGACGGGTAGTGTAAACGGTCAGCGTATCACCCTCGGTGGTCTTAAAATCGACCTCTGCGCCGGTCGAGCGGCCGATCCAGTTGCGCTGCTGCACCTTGACGCGCTCAATGAAGTCCACCTCATCCAGATCGTCGATCAGACGCTGCGCGTACTTGGTGATTGCCAGCATCCACTGGCTCTTGGTCTTGTGTACAACCTCGCTGCCGCAGCGCTCGCATACGCCGTTGACAACCTCTTCGTTTGCCAGCACGCACTTACAGGAGGTGCACCAGTTGACGCTCATTTCCTTCTTATAGGCAAGGCCCTTCTTAAACAGCTGCAAGAAAATCCACTGCGTCCACTTGTAGTAGTTCGGGTCGGTCGTGTTGATCTCACGCGACCAGTCGAACGACAAACCGAGCGACTTGAGCTGGCTCTTAAAGCGCGCAACGTTCTTCTTGGTTACTTCGGCCGGATGGATGTGGTTCTTGATGGCAAAGTTCTCGGTCGGCAGACCAAAGGCATCCCACCCCATCGGATACAGCACATTATAGCCCTGCATGCGCTTTTTACGCGCAACAATATCCAGCGCAGTGTAAGAACGCGGGTGACCTACGTGCAGACCCTGGCCGGACGGATACGGGAACTCAACCAGCGCATAGAATTTTTCTTTATCGCCGCCGTTTTCCGCTTCGAAGCAATGCGCCTCATCCCAGATGTCCTGCCACTTTTTTTCAACCAGTTTGTGATCGTACTTCAACGGTATTTCCCCCTAAAGTGAATGGTTTATTTTAGGCGCGGTAACGCGGCGGACACACTTTCTGTATCCGCCGCATCCCGTTTTATTTTTCTGCAATGCCAAGCTCGGACAGCGCCACAGGCGTTCCGTCCTTCCACAGGTTCTCCAGATTGTAGAACTTGCGAGCCTCCGGCATGAACACATGCAGCACCACGCAGCCATAATCCAGCAGCATCCACTGCGCAGATTCATAACCCTCGGTGTGATGCACCAGCGTTTCATGGTCGTATTTCAGACGCCACTCCACGTTATCAGCCAGCGCCTTGACCTGCGTGGTCGAAGAAGCCGAACAGATGACGAAATACTCGGTCAGCTCGGTCAGGCGTTCTACCTGCAGCACTTCGATTTCCTGCGCCTTTTTCTCTATCAGCGCTTCACAAATCGCTTTTACGGTATCTTTTGCAGTCAATTTTCAAACTCCTTCTTTATTGTCATGCTTCCGGGTCTACAACAGCACCGCCGCCCGAAGTATCTCCACCGCCGGAGGTGTCGCCGCCGGTCGAGCCGCCGCCGGAGGTGTCTTCACCGCCGGTCGAGCCGCCGCCCGAAGTGTCTCCTCCGTCAGTCGAGCCGCCAGAAGTGTCTCCTCCGCCGGTACTACCGTCGCCTGAGGTGTCTCCGCCGCCAGTACTGCTTCCGCCTGAGGTGTCTCCACCACCTGACGTACCACCGCCGGTTGTATCTCCGCCACCCGACGTGTCTCCGCCAGCTTCAGGATCTGTGCTGCCGCCGCTCGAAGTGTCTCCACCTGACGAACTGCCGCCGCTGGACGAACCGGTATCATCACTATAATCATTTTCGGAGGTGTCGCCCCAGACATAATTATCCTCGCCCGAGCTGACGCCGCCGCTCCAACTCGAAGAGCTGCCGCTTTCCGGTCCGCTCACCATATCGAGCGTCGTGATCGGCTCTTCATACGGGTTAAAGTACTTGTTGACCAGGTCAAGCGTCTCCTGATAATACGGGAAGAAGAACGAATACTGGTACGGATCGCTGCCGGCATAGCTCATCGCGCCGTAACCGGGGAGCGTAAAGAACTGGATGTTCTCATTTTTGATCTGCAAGGCCTGCATGCCCATCCAGAGCAGCTCGCCCGCGGTCAAATCGGTCTTTACATTCTGGAATACCGCATCGGCAATTTCCGGAATCTTGGTGATGTTTTTGAGCTGGAATACTTCCGCTGCAAGCGCCTTGAGGAACTTCTGCTGGTTCTCCACGCGGCCCTCGTCGCCATTCGGATACTGTACGGAATAGTCATTATTATGACGCCAGCGCAGGAATTCTACCGTCTGCTTGCCGTCCAGATGCTGCATACCGGCATACAGGTCGATGTGCAGATCCTGCGACGGATCATCGTATTCCATACGGAACGGAATTTCGTAATCAATGCCGCCGATTGCATCTACAATCGCCGCAATACCGTCAAAATTAACGATAACATACTTGTCCGGCTTGAAGCCCATCAGACGTTCGATCTCGATCTTCGTCTGCTCAATGCCCTTGCTCATGCCATAAGCGGCATTGATCTTTCGGCTTGCACCACTCAGACCGTTGTTGCACATCGTGTCGCGCGGAATGTTCACAATATTGATGGTCTTTTTATTAACGTCCATCGTGGCGACCATCAATGCGTCGGTTCTGGTTTCATCCTCGTCAACTGCGCCGACCACAAAGGTAAACACATCATCAATGCGCGTGCCCGAATTGAGCATGCTGTTGACGTCGATCTTATCTCCGTTTTCCTTATCCTTGATGGTTGGATCATTGGCCTGCGGCGGACGGATAAAAATCACTGCGGCAGCCGCAACGCAAAGCAGCAACGCAAGTACAACCGCCGTGATAATAATAATGCGCCTGCGTTTCTGGCTCTTGGTCGGCTGTTTTTTTACCTTCGCGCCCTTTTTCCCTGCCGATTTCGGCGCAGACTGCGGCGCTCGCTGCGCCATAGGCTTTGACGCGGACTGCGGCGCTCTCTGCGCCGTAGGCATCGGCTTTTGATTGGTTTTGCCCGCGGCCTGCCGCGGCGCGCTTTGCTTTTGCGTGCGGTTTGTGCGGCCGCTGTGGCCTCCGCTGCCTCCAAAAAGTTTCAAACGATTCCTGCCTCCAGTATTGTCCTATTCGTCACGCCAGCGAATACCATGTCGAATCATATCATTATATGCCGCGATTGTATCGCTGTGTATCAGTTTGCCACGCTGAACCAATTCGGTCAGCGTTTGGTCATAACAATAGAGCAGCGCACGGTCAATGCTTTTGCGCGCCAGCTCACGCGCCTTTTCCACGCCTGGAAAGTCGCGCGTATCCTCGATGTAATCGGCCAGATAAAGAATCTTATCCAGCAAGGTCATACCGTACTTGCCGGTCGTATGGCAGGCGATTGCGTCGCAGATGTCTTCGGGCATGTCGTATTCCTCGCGCGCAATGGCTGCTGCCGTTTTCCCGTGCAGCATTTTCGGCTCGCTTTTTTCAACGGTACAGGGTATTATACCGTATTTCTCACATAAATTCAACTGTTCCTGCGGAGAAAGATGCTTTGTTATGTCGTGTAGGATCGCGGCCACCCCTGCCTTTTCCGGATCGCCGCCGAAGCGCTCTGCCAGCTTCCTGGCAGCCCGCTCACACCCCAGCGTGTGCTCATACCGGTATCCGTGCAATCGCGCCAGAATCCCTTGCCTCATTTCATCGTTACACAACATAACTTTTCCCCGCCTTTCTGAATTTTATATCGCTTGTTGTCAATAACCGTAAAGGTGATTTCGCTCGATATAATCCGCGACCGCGGGCGCGGTATAGCGGCGCAGCGCGCCGCCCTGCCGCAGCTCGGTCGATGAAATGGTAATACTCGGCCCCTGCACCAGCTCGATATGCGCATGCATACTACGGTGCAGCAGGACCGCCTTTCGCCGCAGCCTTGCCCAATCGTCCTGCGTGCGGGCGCAGACCGCCAGTGTACACAACTGTACAATTTCCTCTGGCGCGCGCCAGATACGGTCAAACGATAGCAGCATGTCCGTGCCGACGATCAGATACAGGTCGGTTTCGCCCCGCGCGTGCAGCGCGCGCAGCGTATCCACCGTGTAGCTCGCCCCGCCGCGGTCGATCTCCATGGTATCCAGCTGCGCCCACGGCGTATCCTTGGTCAAAAGACGTACCATCTCGCAGCGGTCGGCTGCCGTTGCTGTGTGTTCGGGCAGCGCCTTGTGCGGCGGAATATTGGTTGGGATAAACAGCACCCGGTCAAGGCCCAGCGCATCGTGTGCCAGCTCCGCGGCGCGCAGATGCCCATGATGCGGCGGGTTGAATGTACCGCCGAGGATACCCGTCCTCATTTGACCAGCACGATCTTTCTCTTATCCTTGTCCCGCGCCTGCCGATATACAATGAATTTGGAACCGATGCACTGCACCGGCTCGGCGCCGGTTGCTTCACATAGCGCCTCGGACACCGTGCGCGGGGTGAGCATGGCATTTTCGAGCACCTTCCCCTTGACCAGCTCATGCGCTTCTAGCAGCTGATCGAGCTGACGCTCAACCGCGTCGGTCACGCCTTCCTTGCCGATGATAAGCGTATCAGCCAAGGGATTTGCCAAAGCGCGCAGCTGCGCGCGCTGTTTGGTTGTCAGCATAAATAATTTTCTCCTGTCTTTTGGTTTCAAATGCGGGTTTTGAGCGCCTCTTTCAGCGCGCGCAGCGCACGGCCGCGGTGCGAGATCTGGTTTTTGACCTCCCCCGGCAGTTCCCCGAACGTGCAGCCATACGCAGGCACGAAGAATAACGGGTCGTACCCGAAGCCGCCTACACCGCGGCTCTCGCGGAGCAGCTCGCCCTCGCACTCACCGCGCACGGTAAGCTGCTGCCCATCCGGTAGGATGCACGCAATCGCGCACACAAAGCGACAGGCACGTTCCTCCTTGTCCCGCATATTCTCTAATAAAAACGTATTGCGATCTGAATCGGTTCCCTCGCAGTAGCGCGCGGAATAGATACCCGGCGCACCGTCCAGTGCGTCCACGCACAGTCCGCTGTCGTCTGCAATTGCGGGCAAGCCGGTAAAATCCGCTGCGCTTTTCGCCTTGATGAGGGCGTTTTCCTCAAACGTAGCGCCGTTTTCCTCCGGTTCAGGCGCATTTTCGGGCAGCGGCAACACTTCGATGCCGAGTTCGCCCAAAATTTCCGCCATTTCTTTTATTTTTTTCTGGTTGTGGGAGGCAAGCACAAATTGCATTACAGGCTCTCCCCCATCACGCGGCTCTGCTCTTCGCACAGACGCAGACAGCCCGCTTTGCCCAGCGCCAGCAGTTTTTGCAGTTCGGTGTCCGAAAACGGACGGCCTTCGCCCGTACCCTGCACCTCGATAAACTCGCCTGCCGAGGTCATAACCACGTTGCAGTCCACGATTGCATGGCTGTCCTCGGCATAATTGAGGTCAAGGATGGCCTCATCCTCAAAAATGCCGACCGAAACCGCCGCCACCTGCGCGGAAAGCGGCATCTTTTCAATCACGCCTTCGTCCAGCAGCTTTTTGCAGGCCAGCCACAGAGCAACAAATCCACCCGTGATAGAGGCGCACCGCGTGCCGCCGTCTGCCTGAATCACATCACAGTCGACCGTGATCTGACGTTCACCGAGCGCTTCGCGATCGACCACCGCGCGCAGCGAACGACCAATCAGCCGCTGGATCTCGCTCGAGCGACCATCCAGCTTGAGGCTCTTGATATCACGCTTTTTGCGCGTATTGGTCGCGCGCGGCAGCATGGCATATTCCGCCGTCACCCAGCCAAGGCCCTTGCCCTCCAGAAAGGGCGGCACCTTATCTTCAACCGAAGCGGTGCAAATCACCTTTGTGTTGCCCATTTCCACGAGCACCGAGCCTTCGGCATACATCGTATAATCTTTCGTAATTTTCACCGGACGCAGCGCGTCAGGCGTTCTTCCGTCAGGTCGTTGCATTATGCGTTTTCTCCTTCCACAGGCGGCAAAATGGCTTCCAGGAATGCCACGCGGTCAAAATCAATCAAATCGTCAATGCCTTCGCCCACACCGACCAGCTTGACCGGAACACCCAGTCCTGCCGAAATGGCGATCACAATGCCGCCTTTGGCCGTGCCGTCCAACTTGGTCAGCACGATACCGGTCAGGTGCGCAGCCTTGTTGAATTCCTCCGCCTGATGCACCGCATTCTGTCCGGTCGTGGCATCCAGTACGAGCAGCGTCTCGCGCGACGCATCCGGCAACTCGCGGGAAATGACACGGTCGATCTTGGCAAGTTCGTTCATCAGGTTCGCCTTGTTGTGCAGGCGGCCCGCGGTGTCCACAATAATGATATCGCTGCCGCGCGCTTTTGCCGCCGCGATCGAGTCAAACACAACTGCCGCCGGGTCTGCACCCTCGCCATGGCGCACAATATCCGCGCCCGCGCGCTTAGCCCAGATCTCCAGCTGGTCAGCTGCCGCCGCACGGAACGTGTCCGCCGCGGACAGCATGACCTTTTTGCCCTCATTCACATAGCGGGCGGCCAGCTTGCCAATCGACGTGGTCTTGCCCACGCCGTTGACGCCGATCACCAGAATGACCGCAGGCTTGCCCGAAACATCGAGCGGCTGGTTTTCCAGCATGTTGTCGGTCAGTACCTCACGCAGCAGATCACGCAGTTCGGGTGCGGTCGTAATCTTTTTGAGTTTCGCGCGTTTTTCCACCTCGGAGACGATCTTCATCGAGGTTTCTGCGCCCACGTCGGACAAAATCAGAGCTTCTTCCAACTCTTCCAGCAGGTCTGCGTCGATCTTGACAAACGCTGCGAACACATTGTCCAGCGAACGGCCTACCGCGTCGCTGGTTTTCTGCAAGCCCTGTTTGATCTTATCAAAAAATCCCATAATAACTCCTCAAATTGTGATTTCTTTTACCGAATGGTATTCCCCAGCTGCTTTTCCGCTTCCACAAGGTTGAGCATCAGCATTTTGGAAACGCCCTGCTCCTGCATGGTCACGCCATAGAGCATATCGGCTTCCTCCATCGTGCCGCGGCGATGCGTGATGACGATAAACTGCGTAGCATTGGTCAGGCGCCGGATATACTGCGCGAACCGCGCAACGTTTACATCGTCGAGCGCAGCCTCAATCTCGTCGAGCACGCAAAACGGCGTCGGCCGCAACTTCAAAATAGCAAAATACAGCGCAATCGCCACGAACGCCTTTTCTCCACCCGAAAGCAGCGTCAACGTTTTGACCGCTTTGCCCGGTGGGGAAACGCGGATATCAATGCCGCAATTCAGGATATCCGAGGTATCGGCAAGCTGTAATTCCGCATGACCGCCGCCGAAAATTTCTCGGAATGTCTCACCGAAATAAGCGTTGAGTTTGGCAAACTCGGAAGCAAAAATCTCTTTCATGCTGACCGTCAGCTGTTCGATGACCTTATACAGCTCATGCTGTGCCTTTTCCAGATCATCCTTCTGCTCACCCATGAAAGTATACCGCTCGAGCGCCTTCTGATATTCCTCTACCGCGTCCAGATTGACGTTGCCAAGCGAGCGCATTTTCATGCGGATGCCCTGCGCCTGTTCCTTGGCAGCGGACACATCCTCCAGAGGACGCGCAACCTCCGCCGCAGGCGTGGGTGTCAGCTCGTAGTTTTCCCACATTTTGTCCAAAATCTGCGTTTCCTCGGTTTTGAGTTGTCCCGCGCGGTTTTCCAGCCGCGCAGACTCGCGCTCGAGGTTTAGAATTTCTTCGTTTTTGCTTTGCGCTTCACGGTCTACCCGGGCGCGTTCGCCCTCGACCCGTTCCCGCTGCTGCATCTGCGCATCTAACGTCTCATGCAGTCGTGCCTCCGCCGCAGCGGTCTCCTTACCTGCTTGCTCGGTCTGTGTCAGTTCGTCTGTCAAACGGCGAATCTCCGCTTCGAAGCCTGCAATCGTGTCTGCGGTACCGGAAACTCCGGCATCCAGTTCAGCCTTGAGCTGTTCCAGATCGACGAGCGCACGCGCTTCACTCGCAGCTTCCGAACGGTTCTGCGCCAACTCGGTCTGCATCGCCGTCATGCGTGACGCGTTTTCGGTAGCCTGTGCACCTTGCTCATCCAACGCAGCGCGGCAGCGCTCGACCTCGCGTTCCGCGTCATCCAGCACGCGCTGTGCATCTGCTTGTTTTTCATCGCACCGCGCGATCGCATCCTCATACTGCTGCTTTGCCTCGGCAAGGTTGTCCCGCTCGAGCACCAGACCATCATACTGATGCTGCAAGCTGTCGAGCAGCACACGGTGCTGCGATACCGATGCGCGCAGTCCTGCTTCGTCCTGCTCGGCGCGGATGCGCTCCGCTTCGATCGCCTTGAGGTCATACTCCAGCGCCGCGTACTCTTCCTTCGCCTCGTGGAACGCCCGGTCGGCCTGCGCCCGCACTTCCTCCAACCGTTTGACCTGCTCCTGCGCCGCCTTGAGCCGTCCTGCGCGGGCCAATGCGCCCGTGCCGCGCGATGCCGAGCCACCGGTCATTGCGCCGCCCGCCTGAATGATTTGTCCATCCAGCGTGACGATACGGAAACGGTGCCCATAGGCGCGCGCGAGCGCCAGAGCGGTATCCATATTCTCGGAAACCACCGTGCGCGCCAGTAAGTTCTGCACGATGGCGGTATAGCGTTTATCAAAAGTGACCAGTCGGTCAGCGGTGCCGAAACAGCCGTTTTGTGCCTCAAACCCGCTTTCCCGCAGCGTTGCGGGACGAATTGTGTCGATTGGCAGGAAGGTCGCGCGGCCGCCATCTGTGCGCCGCAGGAACTCAATACAGCGTTTGCCGTCAGCTGCAGTATCCACCACAATCGAGGACGCCGACGCGCCGAGCGCCGTGTCGATCGCCGTGACAAAACGGTCATCCGTCGCAATCAAAGACGACACCGGTCCATGTACACCGCGCATCGCGCCGCGCTCGACCTGCTGCATAATGGACTTGACCGACCGTGAAAAGCCCTCATAGTCCCGCTGCATATCGCTCAGCATCTTGACGCGGTTTTTGGCGTCGGTCAGCGCCGCCTGCGCTTTCGTCAGCTCGCTCTGCAAGGCTTCCGTCTTTTTGCGGCGGCTGTCCGCCTTCAACGCGATACCCTGCACTTTATTCTTCGCACCCGCAAGCGTGTCCAGACACGCCCGCATGCGTGTTTCCAGCTCGTCCTGCGCCTGTTTTTCCTGCTCCAGCCGCTTGCCCGCAGCGTCAATGTCGGCTGCGATCGTGTCACGCCGTCCATCCATTCCGGCAAGGCTGGTTTCCGCCGCCGTGCGATCGAGCGCAAGCGCGTGCAGTTCGTTCTGCCGCATGTCGCGCACCTGCTGCGCCTGCCGCAGCGTCTGTTCCGCCTGCGTGCGTCCTGCATCCTGCGCAGCGATCTGCTTTTCCAAATCGGCCAGCTGTGCCGTCAGTCCAGCATGGCGGGTATCGAGCAATTCGATTCGTGCGCGCCGCTCCGACAGCTGTGTCCCCAGATTGTGAGCCTGTTCGCTGCGCTGCTGACTTTCACGCCGTGCGCGGTCGATATTTTCCCGGTTATTCTGAATATTGGCACGCAGTACCGCCGCACGGCTCGCTTGGTCTGCGGCGCGCTGCTCGGTCTCGCGCAGCTGCTGCCGCATATGATCGGCTTCGCGGTCGATCGCGCGCATATCCTCGGACAGCTGCTCAGACTGCGCATATAACGTCTCCTGCGCCTGCTTAGCCTGTGCCAGTTGACCGGAACAGGTCGCCGTGTCCTTCTCCAGCTTGGCGGCATCTGCCTTGATGCGGTCCAGCGAAAGCAGCCAGAGCGAAATCTCCAGCACGCGCAGCTCATCACGCAACAGCAAGTATTGTTTTGCCTTGTCCGCCTGCTTTTCCAACGGACCAATCTGCCGTTCCAGTTCGTCGTACAGGTCGCGGATACGGGTCAGGTTTTCCTCCGTGGCGGCAAGCTTACGCTCCGCCTCCTCCTTGCGATAGCGAAATTTGGTGATACCAGCCGCTTCCTCGAAGATCTCACGCCGGTCCTCGCTCTTCAAAGACAAAATCTCGTCGATGCGACCCTGTCCGATGATGGAATAACCGTCACGCCCAAGGCCGGTATCCATAAACAATTCATGGATATCGCGCAGACGGCAATGCTTTTTATTAAGAAAATACTCGCTCTCCCCAGAGCGATAATAGCGGCGTGTAACCATAATCTCGGTAAATTCCGAACGGAACACACCACTGGAATTATCCAAAATCAAAGAAACTTCAGCAAAGCCGACCGGCCCGCGCTTGGCCGTGCCGCCAAAGATGACATCCTCCATCTTCGCGCCGCGCAGCGAACGCGAGGACTGCTCCCCCAGCACCCAGCGGATAGCATCCGAAATATTCGATTTTCCCGAACCGTTCGGCCCGACGATTGCCGTCATGCCGCCGAGAAACTGAATCTCGGTCTTGTCCGGAAACGATTTAAAGCCTTGTAGAATCAGGCTCTTTAATACCATGTGACACCTCGAACATATATATGGTATTATTTTACCACTTGACACGTCGGTTTTCAATGCGAAAAGCAGAATTTACGTCCTGTTCACACCTTGCATCCTTGTCTCTTCCAAATATGGCAAAAGGCTCCGAAAGTGTTTCTTTCGAAGCCTTTTTCTTGCTATTTTACGCCCATTGAAGCCAGCGCCTGTTTGGCCGCCATCTGCTCCGCCTCTTTTTTGCTCCGTCCCGTGCCGGACGCGAACACATTGGAGTTTAGAAGCAGCTCCATGGTAAAACGCTTGTCGTGATCCGGGCCGGACTGCCCCGCTAAGCGGTATTCCAGCGTTTCCTGTTTGTTCTTCTGCACGATCTCCTGCAGCATGGTCTTGTAATCCTTAAATGCACCGCCCGCAATCGCCACATCCACCTTATGCGGAATAAACCGCAGCACAAACGCGCGCGCGGGTTCGATGCCGCCGTCAAGGTAGATTGCGCCCAGCAGCGCCTCGGTCGCGTCCGCCAGAATGCTCGGACGCTCGCGCCCGCCGCCTGTTTCCTCACCGTGACCGAGCCGGATTTCATCCGGAATGCCCAGCTCATGTGCGATCTCGCACAGCGCACCCTCGCAGACCACCGCTGCGCGCAGCTTGGTCAGGTCGCCCTCCGGCAGCTCCGGATAGTGCGTGAACAAATAATCCGCCGTGACAAAGCCCAGAACCGAATCGCCCAGAAACTCCAGCCGCTCGTTGTGGTGCAGATGATTGCCCCGATGCTCGTTCGCATAGGACGTATGCGTCATCGCGGTTTCCAGCAGCGCGGTATTTTTGAATTGATAATCAATTTTCAGCATGTTTTCACCTCCCGCGTGCGCCTTACGGCGCAGGCATGGACGGTACCGCAGCATTTGCTACAGTTATTCCACCGTCATGTACTGTATGTTCTGCTCCACTTCGTGGATCATGCCCGACTTGGTGTAAGCAATCGCCTGCCGCACCGCATTCATCACCGCGATCTCGTTAGACGAGCCATGCGCCTTAATAACCGGCTTGGCAATGCCGAGAAAAGGCGCACCGCCGATCTTGTCTTGATTGAACAGATCACGGAACTCATCCATTCCCTTTTTGCAGGCGAGATATCCCAGCTTGGTCGCGGTATTGCGCATGAAAACACCCTTGATCTGTCCGGCCATGAACTTGGCAACACCCTCAATCGTCTTGAGCATAACGTTGCCGGTAAAGCCGTCGCATACCGCTACATCGCACGCGCCGAGCGGCACCATGCTGCCCTCGACATTGCCGACAAAATTCAACCGGCCTTCGTCGCCCGCCTTTTTCAGCAGCGCATAAGCCTCCTTGCGCAGCGGATCGCCTTTCGTATCCTCCGTACCGTTGTTCACCAAACCGACGCGCGGCTTCACAACACCGTTGATCTTCTCCGCATACAGCGAGCCAAGGAACGCAAATTGCAACAGCATTTCCGCTGTGCACTCAGTATTCGCACCCGCGTCACACAGCATAACCTGTCCACCGCTGCACGGCATGACAGGCGCAAGCGCACCGCGGCGGATGCCCTTGATGCGGCCGCCAAACAGCGTCGCACCGGTCAACAGCGCGCCCGTATTGCCTGCGGAAACAAGTGCATCGCCCTCGCCTGCCTTGAGCAGCTTGAATGCCACCGCCATGGAGGAATCCGGCTTTTTGCGCAAAACCGTCGCCGGGTCGTCATGCATATCAACCAGATCAGAGGCCGGCATAATAGTCAGACCGTTTGTGTCCTGCATGCCGCGCTTTTTCAGGATCTCCGCCACGGTATCCGGCTGGCCGACCAGCATCACCTGCTCGCCGTATTCCTTCGCCGCCAGCGCACCGCCGATAACAGCGGATTCCGGCGCGTTGTCGCCGCCCATTGCGTCCACGATGATCCTCATATCAAAGCTCCCCTTCCAGACTGTCGATCTTTTCGAGCGCCCGCTCGGATATTTTTGTATTTTTCTCCCGCTTTCCCTTGATCTTATAGCCCAGCGGGTCGAGAATGCCGAAATTGATGTTCATCGGCTGGAATTTCGCCACCGTATGATCGGAAATATAACACGCGAGCGCGCCTGTCGCGGTCTGGCGGTCGAGTGTCGGCATGGTTTTGTCCTGCATCTCGAGCGCAGTCGCCACGCCCGCGACCCAGCCGGACGAGGTGGACTCCACATAGCCCTCCACGCCGGTCATCTGCCCCGCAAAGCGGATACGCGGGTCGGTCTTGAGCGCATAGGTCGCGTCGAGCAGGCGCGGCGAATCCAGAAACGTATTGCGGTGCATCACGCCATAGCGCACAAACTCGGCATTGCGCAGCGCCGGGATCATGGAAAACACGCGCTTCTGCTCTCCCCATTTGAGGTGGGTCTGGCAGCCGACCAGATTGTACAGCGTGCCCTGCGCGTTATCACGACGCAGCTGCAACACCGCATACGGGTCTTTGCCCGTTTTGGGATCGGGCAGGCCAATGGGTTTCAGAATGCCAAAGCGCATCGTATCATACCCACGCCGCGCATTGACCTCGATCGGCATGCAGCCCTCAAACACCTTAGAATCTTCAAACCCGTGCACGGGCGCTTCCTCCGCCGTGGTCAGCGCGTTCCAGAACGCATCGTATTCCTCCTTGGTAAAGGGACAGTTAATGTAATCCGCCGTGCCCTTTCCGTAACGAGACGCAATATAGGCAGAATCCATGTCGATGCTCTCCGCAGTCACGATGGGCGCCGCCGCATCATAGAAATGCAGGAACTCACCGCCCACCTTGCGATGAATTGCATCAAACAGGGTATCCGAGGTCAGCGGACCGGACGCAATAATCACTTTACCCTCGGGAATATCGGTCACTTCGCCGTATACAATTTCGATGTTCGGATGGTTCTTGATTTTCTCGGTCACCGCGCGCGCAAACGCCTCACGATCGACCGCAAGCGCACCGCCTGCCTCAACGCGGTTTTCATCCGCACAGGAAAGGATCAAACTTTCCAGACGGCGCAGTTCCTCTTTTAAAAGTCCCGCCGCATTCGACAGTTCATCCGAGCGCAGCGAGTTGGAACACACAAGCTCCGCAAAATCGTCGGAATGATGCGCGGGTGTATGCTGCTGCGGCTTCATCTCGTGCAGCCGAACCGAAATACCGCGCTGCGCCAGCTGCCACGCGGCTTCACAGCCTGCAAGGCCCGCACCAACCACCGTTACCTGATTATTCATCCGCGGCCTCCTTCGCTTTTGCGCTCTTGCGGGTCGGCTTCTTCGCCTTTGCCGCCTTCTCCGCTGCCTTTTCAGCCTCATACTTCTCCAGCGCCTTGGCATACTGTGCCTGCTGGGTTTTGGTCAGCGCCTGCACATCCTCGTCCTTGAGTTTCTTAAAGCGGTTGGTGGTCTTGGTCATCCACGGCACCTGTTTTTTGGCGGCAGACTTCTTTGCCGCCGTCTTTTTGGTGGTCGTGGCCTTTTTCGTTATCTTTTTGGGCTTTTCCTCGGTTTCACTCGCGGCCTCCGCCGCAGCCTTGGCCGCCGCGCGCTCAGCCGCCTTTGCGGCGCGCGCCTCACGGCGTTGGCGGTTCTTCTCGGTCTCCTCGGGCGACAAGCCCTCCTTGACGAGTTCCTTGTAACCGCAGCCCTCGCGCAGGCACACGTCGGTGACTTCCTTGGAATCGCGGTCGGTATGGCGGAAGAGCGAGGAATCACACTGCGGGCACTTGGTCTTGAGCGGCTTATCCCACGTCATAAACTGACAGGTCGGATAAGTGTCGCAGCTGTAATACACATAGCCGCGCGCAGACTTCTTCTTGACCACCTTTGCGCCGCACACCGGGCAGGCTGCGCCCGTGTCCTCGGTAATCGGCTTGGTGTTTGTACATTCCGGGAAACCCGGGCAGGCCAGGAACTTGCCAAAGCGACCCGACTTGATGACCATGTTGCGGCCGCACTTGTCGCAGATCACGTCCGTGACCTCGTCCTGAATTTTGATGTGCTTGCCCTCAAGGTCGATTTCCGCCTGTCCCAGCGCTTTTTCAAAGCCGTCATAGAAGGTGTGCAGCAGCTGAATATAGTCCAGCTTGCCCGCTTCGACTTCGTCGAGCTGCTCCTCCATATTGGCGGTGAACTCATAATCTGCGACCGACTTGAACTCATCGACCAGCAGGCCGGTCACGCCCTCGCCGAGCGGTGTCGGACGCAGCGCACGGTTTTCCTTGGTCACATAGTCGCGGTCCAGAATGGTCGAAATGGTCGGCGCATAGGTAGACGGACGGCCGATGCCACGCTCCTCCATCGCACGGATGAGCGACGCCTCGGTGTAGCGCGCGGGCGGCTGCGTGAAGTGCTGCGCGGGGTCGAGCTTTTCCACCGTCAGCTTATCGCCCTGATCAAAGCGCGGCAGCGGCTTGCCCGCGTCGCCTTTCTTTTCGTCGTCCGTGCCTTCCTCGTAAACGGCAGTAAAGCCAGGGAACGCAACGGTGTGGCCGGACGCACGGAACACCTGTCCCTCGCACACGATATCCGCCGAAACCGTGTCCAGCAGCGCGTCTGCCATCTGGCAAGCGATGAAACGCGACCAAATGAGCTTATACAGCTTATACTGGTCAGGCGTCAGATACTGACGAATCTCATCCGGCAGCAGCTTTACGTCCGACGGGCGGATGGCTTCGTGCGCGTCCTGCGCATTGCCCTTGGTCTTAAACACGCGCGGCTTGCCGGGATAATACTGGTCGCCATAACGCCCACGGATAAAGCCCGCGGCGGCAGCCGTCGCTTCATCTGCCAGACGCAGCGAGTCGGTACGCATGTAGGTAATCAAACCGGTTAGGCCGTACTCGCCCAGTTCGATACCTTCGTACAGCTCCTGCGCAATGCTCATCGTGCGTCGCGGTGTCATATTGAGCTTGCGGCTGGCTTCCTGCTGAAGGGTCGAGGTAATAAACGGCGGCGCAGGGCTGCGTTTCTTCTTACCGCGCTTGATATCGCCCACGACAAAGGGCTTGCCGGTCACGGCGCTGACCACCGTCTGTGCCTGTTCCTCGTTTTTCAGCTCAACCTTGCCCGACGCATCGCCGTAATATCGTGCGGTGAACTGACCACCATCCGCGGTTTGCAGCAGCGCTTCGATCGTCCAGTATTCCTCAGGAACAAACGCACGGATCTCATTTTCGCGGTCTACAACCAGACGGGTCGCGACGCTCTGCACGCGTCCCGCACTCAGGCCGCGCTTGACCTTGCGCCACAGAAAAGGCGAAAGCTCATAGCCCACGATACGGTCAAGGATACGGCGCGCCTGCTGCGCATTGACCAGATCAATGTCAATGTCGCGTGGGTTATCGATGCCGTACTTGACCGCCTGCTTGGTGATCTCATTGAAGGTGACGCGCTTGGAATTCTTGTCTCCGAGCTTGAACAGCTCTTTGATATGCCACGAAATGGCTTCTCCCTCGCGGTCAGGGTCAGTTGCGAGATAAACGAAATCGCTTTTGCGGATTTCGCTGCGAATTTCTTTGATGATTTTATCTTTTCCCTCGATCGGCACATATTCCGGCTTGAAATCGTGCTCGATATCGACGCTCATTTTCTTTTTCGGCAAATCGCGCAGATGCCCCATCGAGGCCTTGACCACATAGTCCGACCCCAGATACTTGCCAATGGTTTTTGCCTTGGCAGGCGACTCCACGATGACTAATTTCGACATATATTTCCTCCGTTAACGGCCACCGAACGCAGCCGAGGTTCATTTACTGACAGCCCAACACCAGTCTGCCCTTTTCACGGCGCAGAATACCATCCATCTCGAGCATGGTGATCAGGCTCATCACGCGCGGCGCGGGCAGGCCGCAGCGCTCGATCAAATCCTCCGGTGTGCCCACGCCCTGCTGCACCAGCTCCGCGATGCGGCGCTCATCGCCGCTCAGACTGTCCGGCAGAATACCGGATGATGATGCAATCTTTTTTTCGATTTTCTGCGGTGCCGGGCGTGCTGCTTGTGTCTTTTTGGGCACTCGCACAGTTCGCGGCGCACGGTACTCGCTATGCGCCGTCTGCAGCAGTCCGCTGTATGTCCGCACCAATGCTTCCGGACTGCGCAGCAACGCCGCTTCGCCCTTTTCGATCAGTTCATTGCAGGCTGCCGACTGCGGCGCGTCCAGCGCGCCGGGTACGGCGTACACATCGCGTCCCTGATCGAGCGCCGCCCGCGCGGTAATGAGCGCACCAGAACGGTAGCCCGGCGCTTCCACGATCACTGTCGCAACCGAAAGGCCGCTGATGATGCGATTGCGAGCGTGGTAATGCTCGCCGCGCGGCTCGGTGCCGGGCGGGTATTCGCTGATGATCGCGCCGGACAGCAGAATATCACCCATCAGGCTGCGGTGCTGCGGCGGATAACACACATCCACGCCGCCAGCCAGCACAGCGACCGTCAGTCCACCGGCCCGCAGCGCACCACGGTGCGCCGCACCGTCGTTACCCAGTGCCATACCGCTGACCGTGATAAATCCGGCTCGTGCCAGCACACTGCCGATGTGTTCTGCGGTTTTCAGACCGTAAGGCGTCGCCTCGCGCGTGCCGACAACAGCAATACCGGGCATTACGTCAAAATCCGGCCATTTGCCGCGCACATACAGCACGACCGGCGGGTTTTCAATCGCACGCAGCCGATCGGGGTAAGCGCTGTCGCCAAGTGTGATGATCTGGATGCCGTCTTTTGCGCACTGCGCCAAAATGCGCTCGGCTTCCTCCGTATTTTTGTCGCACAGCGCATCCACCTGTACCTTGCGCAGCGGGCAATCCCTTACTGTAGTCAATGCCGCCCGGTCGGCCGCAAAGACCGCTTCAGGCGATCCGAACGCGCGCAGCAAGCTCGCCGCCGTCCCCGCACTCACGCCGCGCCGGGTGGCAAGCCAGACATAACTCAGCCTTGAGGACATACTGCACGCCTCCTCATTTTGTCATTTCATAAATCACAATCGCCGCAGCGACACCTGCATTGAGCGATTCCGCGCGCCCATGCATCGGGATTATGACACGCTGATCGCTCATTTCGATCGCCTGCGGCGTCACGCCGCGGCCTTCGCTGCCGATGATGACCGCCGCACGGTCCAGCGGCACCGTACCCAGCGGCACACTGTCCGCATGCAGCGCGGTTGCATAAACCGGCAAGCCCTGCGCGTGCAGTCGGTCGACGGCCTCTTGCAGCGGCAGCCGCACGCATGGCAGGCGGAACACCGCGCCCATGGTCGAGCGCACGACCTTGGGGGCAAACGGATCGGCGCAGCCCTCGCACAATACAACGGCACCGAGCGCGAACGCTTCCGCGGTGCGTAAAATCGTGCCAAGGTTGCCCGGGTCCTGTAAACCGTCCAGCAGCAGCACCTGTGCTTTGCCGTCCAGTGCATCTGCCATCCAGCACGGCTGCTTGCAGGAGAAAATCACGTTTTGCGGTGTTTCCACATCACTGGCAAGTTCGAACAGCGCGTCCGGCGCGCAGTAAAGCGCGGCGCCCGCCTGCGCGGCGCGTTCCAGCAGACCGTCCGGCAGGCTATCCTTTGCCCGCTCGCGCACCAGCAGCACGCCGGGCTGCGCACCCGAACGCAGCGCCTCCTCGAGCATCTTCTCGCCCTCACACAGCATTTCCTCCGTGCTGCGGCGGTATTTCCGCTCCCGTCCCAGCCGCGCCAGATGCCGCAGCGCGCTGTTCTGGCGGCTCTCTATCGTAATCAATGCAGCTCCACCAGCTTATCCACGTTTTCGTTTGTACCAATCACGATCAGCAGATCGTCAGCCCCGATCACTTGATTGGCCTGCGGCGTAACGTCCACGTTTCCGCCCTCTCCATGGCGGATCGCCAGCACATTCACCTGGTAATGCGCGCGTACCCCCAGCTGCCCGAGCGAGCGGCCGACCCAGCTCTTGGGCGGATGAATCTCCAAAATGGAGAAGTTCTCGGATACGCCGATATAGTCGACCACATTGGTGCGCACCAAACGCTGCGCCAAGCGCTGTCCCATCTCAGTTTCCGGCAGGACAACGCGATCCGCGCCCACACGCTCGAGCACACGAGCATGCACCGGACTTTGCGCCTTGGCTACCACATATTTCGCGCCCAGTTCCTTGAGCATCACGGTAATCAGAATGCTTGCTTCCATATCCGTACCCACGGCGACGATGCAGCAATCGAAATTGCGCGCGCCGACCGAGCGCAGCACCGCTTCGTCCTGCGCGTCTCCGCAAATCGCCTGCGTCACATCGTCCGCAATATGCTGTACATTTTCATCATCTTCGTCCAGCGCAAGTACCTCTTGCCCCAACGAAGCCAGTTCCCGCGCCACAGCCGAGCCAAATCGACCCAAGCCGATCACCAAAAAGGATCGCATGATTCAAATTCTCCTTCAATTGATTCCATTGCCGCTGTACCCTTTTATGGATACTGCGCAAAATCGTTTATCCTACCATAACATCCCCATCTGGGTACTGCATTTTGGGCGGTTCCCGATGCCGCATCAGCACCGCAACCCCCAGCGTCAGAACGCCAACGCGCCCCAAATACATCAACAAGATCAAAATCAGTCGAGAAACCGCGCTGAGCGTCGGTGTCAGTCCCATAGAAAGGCCGACTGTTGCAAACGCCGACACCGCTTCGAACAGACACTCGCCGAACGATGCGCTCTCCACATAGGAAATCACACATGCACCCGTCAGGCTGAGCGTGCCGCCCACGATCATCATCGCGACTGCATTCATGATGCTGCGCGAAATGATCGTTCGCCCGAAAGCCGATACGGTCGTGCGGCCGCGCAGCGCAGAGATCGCGCTGAGCACCAGCACCGCCGCCGTCACGGTTTTAATACCACCCGCCGTCGAACCGGGCGAACCGCCGATCATCATCAGCAGACAGGCGACCGCCTGTGACGGGCCGGTGAGCGCCGCCTGATCGATGGTATTGAAGCCCGCAGTACGCAGCGTAACCGATTGGAACGCCGCCGCAAGCAATTTATCCTGCACCGGCATCTCTCCCAGCGTCTGCGGATTGCCCCACTCAAAGAGCAGCGTGAGTACAAAACCTGCGCAGAGCAGCAGTGCAGTCGTAATCAGCACCAGCTTGGTGTGCAGACGCAGACGGCGAAAACGGCGTTTGTCCCAAATATCACCCCAAACGAAAAAGCCCAGACCGCCGATTACGATCAGCGCCATAATCGTCAGGTTGACCAGCACATCGTCCGCGTAACCGGTCAGCGAAGCAAACGGATTATCCGGCGTACCGATTAGGTCAAAGCCTGCGTTGCAAAAAGCGGACACTGAATGGAACACACCCATTTTAATGCCTTGCCACAAGCCCACACGCGGGACAAACCGCGTCGCAAGCAGTACCGCGCCTGCACCTTCAAATGCAAGCGTACCCAGCAGCACACGCCGGGTCAGTCGGACGATACCAGCGTTTTCCGTCAAATTCAGCCCTGCGCTCATCACCATGCGCTCACGCAGCGTAATAGTGCGGCGGGTGAGAAAGGACGCGATCGACGCCAGCGACATGAAGCCCAAGCCACCGATCTGGATGAGCAGCAGGATCACGGCCTGTCCAAAGCCGGACCAATGTGTCGCCGTGCCGACTGTAACCAGTCCTGTCACGCAGGTGGCAGAGGTCGCGGTAAACAGAGCGTCCAGAAAATCCGTCGGCTCGCCGCTCCGGGCGGATATGGGCAGTGTCAGCAGCACCGCGCCGGTCAGAATAATGATTAGAAAGCCCAATGCAACTACCATCGCGGCATGCATAGCAGGACGGCGGCCTTTTCTCCGCCCCAAATATCTCACGCGGTTCATTTTGGTTCCTTCCCTTTTATTTGAAATGCCAAAAGCCTGAACACACCGTCTAGGCTTTGTCAAGCGTTTTAAAGCTTCGTGCTGAGCGGCTTCGTTGCGGGAAAACCGGACCAAGCATCAAAAATGATCTTGCTCTCTGGCAGCAATTTGATATCCCCACACATTTTGAAACCCTTCCACCCAATTTTCATACACACCATCATTGCTTGCAATTCCGGCAGTCAAAGCCGTCTGCCCTTGTGATTCTCTCTCTTTGCAGGGCAAACGATGCTTTTTCCAATTGAATCCAATGCTACGACCAATTAAGTTTATCATAGCTGTTTCCCATTTTCAAGACAGTTATTAAAATTGTATCAGACGATGCAATCTCCGCATTTTGCCCCTTTTCCGGTATCCGTTTTCACTATGCAGCGGTATCCGGCTTCAAACCCGGCGCAGCTGACCAACCCGCAGCGCCACCGAAACCGCGATCTTTTTCGTCTCGCCGCTGTCAAAAGCGATCACACCGATATCCCCGCTGCGGCTGACCAGCGTTCCCGGCCCGAAGGTCTGATGCATCAAGCGAATACCGGGAATATAGTCCTTTGCCAGCGCCGCAACGCGGGCAGCATCCGGTTCTTGCCGGGCGGCAGGCTTTCTGACTGCCGTCGATTGCGCCGTTTCGACGGTTGCTGGCGGAAAGATCTCCCGCGCAAACGCCGATTCCAAGCCCACCTTGCGAAAAGTGATGATACTAAGCTCTCGCTTTGCACGCGTCAGCCCAACATAAAACAGCCGCCGCTCTTCTTCGTAAGCGTCGAGTTCCTCCTGTTCCGCATTTGCTCCGGGCAGCGCCTTGGGCAGCAGCCCGTCCGCTACATCCATCAGGAGTACCCGTTCGTATTCCAGTCCCTTGCTGGAATGAATGGTGGAAAGCACAAAGGGACAGTCTGCGTCCGTGCCGCCCCGCTGCACCACCTCGCGCAGTTCTTCCAATCGGTCGAGCAGCCGTTCCGGTGTAGGTTCCGACGCACCCAGCGCTTCCAAAATATCCACCTTGGTCATGTCGCCACCACGTTCTTTGAGGTAGTCCCCATAGCCCATAAAATTTACAATGCGGTAAACCGCCTTATCCGCGCGCTCGCGCAGCAGATTGTTCAGATGCGTTTGCAATGCCTTACATTGCTTCTGCGTCCACGGAGAAGCTGCGGAAGAAGCGGCAATATACGACAGAATGGACTCCCCTTCCGCTTCGGCACGATCCGCTGCGACCTGCGCCACGACCTTACTGATGCCCGCCCCCAGTTTGTAGTACAGGCTCAGAAACAGCTCGCCATCATAAGGATTCTGCGCGAAACGGATGATATCCGTGATATCGCGCACCACACGCCCCGTAAAAAACAGGCTTTCCACCTGCCGGCAGCGATACGGAATACCCGCGCGGTCCATCCGGTCGATGAGCGGCAGCGCACTGTCGTTGTCCCGATATAAAACGGCAGTTTCCACGGTGCAGTTCTCCGCCAGCTTACAGAGATAGGCGTACTGTGCCTGCCGGTCATAAACCGAGCATTCGCGCACATCCGGACCGCTGCCCTGTGTGGCCTTCATATGCTTAGGATGGCGGTTTTGGTTTTTCTGAATGAACCGATCCGCTGCCGCGACGATTTGCCGGGTGGAGCGGTAATTCTGCTCCATATACAGCACCTTGGCGCTCGGATAAACCGCGTCAAACTCGGTTAGTGCCTGCGAGTAAGCCGCCCGGAAGCCGTAAATGCTCTGATCCTCGTCACCAACCATAAACAGATTACCGCTTTGTCCCGCCAGCAGCCGAATGATGGTATGCTGAATTTTGGAAGTGTCCTGCGCTTCATCCACGCAAAAATACCGGTAACGCGCCTGAAAATCACGCAGAATGGCAGGATATTGGCGCAAAATACGCAGCGCGTAGACCATTTGATCGTCATAATCCATCAGCTGCCGTTCGCGTAGTGCTTTGTCATAGGCCGTAAAGAATGCGGCAAAGTCGACCCCTTCCACCTCAATTGCAGCCAGTGCTTCACCCTTGAGCATCTGGTTTTTGGCATAGGTGAGCGCAGTCTGAAGGGCTTTTATCGTGCTTTCCGTGGCAAATTCTTTGCTCTGCATCCGGTATAATTCACCGATCAGCGCGCTTTTCTGTGTGCCATCCTCCAGCAAGCGAAACGCCGTGCGGCCAAATGTACGCTCGTAATAACGAATGATCCGGCTGCATACCCCGTTTATTGTGCGAAATTCCAGACACTTCGCTTCTTCCCCTCCAAAGAAGGCGGCATAACGCGCCTGCATATCCCGCGCAGCCGCCACCGTGTATGTCATCGTGAGGATGCGTTCAGGCGGGATTTCCCGCACATAGCGCATATATCCCAGTCGGGTCACCAGCACAGTGGTCTTGCCGCTGCCCGGCACCGCCAACAGCAGCACCGGCCCGTCCACCGTCTGCACCGCTGCCTCCTGCTGCGCATCCAAATGCAAACCGTATTTTATTTTGAATTGGGAAAAATCCATGCTACACTCCGCGTTCCTGTGACTTTCTCAGCAAAAATACATAGGTATTCTCATCCGAGTGCGCTGGAGAAAAGGCATACTGCAAACAGGCAAACGATTGAAGCGCCTCGGGGCTTTCCGCGCGCGTCTCCGCCAAATGACGCACCATCTCTCCGCGCGCCATCTTGCACAGTGTCCCCTTTTCCACGATTTTGCCGTTTATCTCCTCTCCAAACACACAGGTGATCAGTTTTGTCCCCGGCTTCTGATATCGGGAGACGCAGGCGCTGTACTCTTTAGAAGCGAGGTTTATGATACAGTCGGTTTCCTGATACAGCTTTTCTGCAATCGCACTGCCCCAATATGCGTACAGGTCTTTCGCCCCGCCGACTTGCAGCTTGGCCTGCATTTCCAACCGGTAAGGCGTCACCCCGTCAAAGGGTCGCAATACACCATACAGTCCAGACAGAATGCGCAAATGTTCCTGCACATAGGTGAGTTGTTCCTCAGTGAACACGCCGGGCGCCATATAGCGGTATTGGATGCCCTCATAAGACAAAATCGCTGGGGTCAGGTGCGTGTGCAGATTCGCGCTTTGCAGCCGCTCTACATTCTGCGCAGCGATAGCGTCGTTGCACTTCCAGAGTTTTTTCAGTTCCTCATACGTCATGGACCGGAGTTTGTCATACAGCACTTCCGCCTTATCGATAAAGCATGGAATATCGTGCCATGCAAGCGCATCCGTGTCGGTATTCATTTTCTTTGCCGGTGAAATGATGATCCGCATATGCTTCCTCACCTTACTTTCCTCGTCGATAGACGAACAGGACCGCCGATCTTCCGGCAGTCCTGTTTGTTCTTATCATGATTCTCGGTTTCAGTTTTCCAGCGGCTTCATCGTCGGGAACAGAAGCACGTCACGGATGGACGCGGAATCGGTCAGCAGCATAACCAAACGGTCGATGCCCATGCCCATGCCGCCCGTGGGAGGCATACCGTATTCCAGCGCATTGACAAAATCGTCATCCATCATGCTGGCTTCATCGTCGCCCGCCGCACGCAGCGCAACCTGACGCTCGAAGCGCTCGCGCTGGTCAATCGGGTCGTTCAGCTCGGAGAATGCATTGCACAGCTCACGGCCGACCACAAAGCACTCAAAGCGCTCGGTCAGACGCGGGTCGGATGCCTTGCGCTTAGCAAGCGGAGATACCTCCACCGGATAATCCGTGATGAAGGTCGGCTGGATCAAATGCTCCTCGACGAACTCGTCGTAGCACAGCGCCAGCAGGTCGCCCCAGCTCTCCTTGCCCTTTTCGATCTCGACGCCCTTGGCCTTGACCGCGGCAAGCGCCTCGTCGCCGTCCATCGCCATGAAGTCCAGACCGGAATACTCCTTGACCGCGTCCGCCATGGTCATGCGACGCCAGCCCTTGGCAAAGTCGATCTCCGTGCCCTGATAGGTCACCTTAGTCGTGCCCAGAACCTTTTCGCACACATGCACGACCATGTCCTCGGTAATATCCATCATGCCGTTGTAATCGGTATACGCCTGATACAGCTCAATGGTGGTAAACTCCGGGTTATGCTTGGTGTCCATACCCTCGTTGCGGAAGATACGGCCGATCTCATACACCTGCTCAAAGCCGCCGACGATCAGTCGCTTGAGGTGCAACTCGGTTGCAATGCGCATATACATATCAATGTCCAGCGCATTGTGGTGCGTGATGAACGGACGCGCTGCTGCGCCGCCCGGAATGGTATTCAGGCAGGGGGTCTCGACCTCCATAAAGCCGCGTGCATCCATAAAGTTGCGGATCTCACGCACAATCGCCGAGCGCTTCTCAAAGGTGTCGCGCACCTCAGGGTTGACGATGAGGTCAACATAGCGCTGGCGGTAACGCATGTCGGTATCCTTCAGGCCGTGCCACTTTTCGGGCAACGGCGCGAGGTTTTTACTCAACAGCGTCAGTTCATGCACCGCAACCGAAATTTCGCCCTTCTGGGTGCGGAACACTTCGCCCGAAACGCCGATGAGATCACCGATATCAAACTTTTTATAGCCCTTGTAGACCTCGTCGCCCACGTTATCGCGCTTGATATAAAGCTGCAAACGGCCGTAACGGTCGGAAAGGTCGGAAAAGGATGCCTTGCCCATGATGCGCTTGCTCATCATGCGGCCTGCCAGACGGACAGTTTTGCCCTCCAGCTCCTCAAAATGCTCATGAATATCGACTGTGTGATGATCGCGCTCAAAGCGTACCTGCTGATACGGGTCTGCGCCCGCCGCCTGCAGCTCCGCCAGCTTTTCACGGCGGATACGCTTGAGCTCATGCAGTTCTTCTGCGGTCTGCTCGTGCTGTTCCTGCTCCTGATGCTGTTCTGCCATAGTTTCCCCGTCTTTCTTCTTTTATTTCTTGATATCCATTACCTGATACTTGACTACGCCGATCGGCGCTTCAACCTCGACGATCGTGCCGATCTTTTTACCCAACATCGCTTTGCCGAAGGGGGATTCATCCGAAATCTTGCCCTCCATCGGGTCGGCCTCCTGCGAACCAACGAAGTGGTATTCCTCCTCTTCGTCCAGCTCAAGGTCCTTAACCACAAAACGGCAGCCGGGAGAGATCTCATCCGCCGCATAGGTGTCGCCGGTCACGACGACCGCCAGCTTGATGATTTCCTCCAGCTCCGCGATGCGGGAGTACAGCTTGCCCTGCTCATTCTTCGCCTCGTCATACTCGGCGTTCTCGGACAAGTCGCCGAAAGAACGCGCTTCCTTCAGCTGCTCAGCCACCTCGTCCGCACGGGTGGTTTTCAGGTATTCCAGTTCTTCCTTATAAGCGTCCAGGCTCTCCTGGGTCAGTTTGATTTCTTTTGCCATGATTGCAAACCCTTCTTATTTCATAGGTTCGGCGGCATCGCGCGCCGCCGTACAGTACTCCTTATTATACGGTAACATTCGCCGCACTGTCAAGCGAGCAAGTG
>NZ_CAWVCU010000130.1:0-35327 GCF_963927765.1 uncultured Agathobaculum sp.
CCGCGCCACGCTGACGGCCGACCGCGTCGATCTCGTCGATGAACACGATTGCCGGGGCATTCTTCTTGGCCTGCTCGAACAGGTCACGCACACGAGACGCACCCACACCAACATACAATTCAACGAAATCCGAACCGGAAATCGACAGGAACGGCACGCCTGCCTCACCTGCGACCGCACGCGCGATCAGGGTTTTACCAGTGCCCGGAGGGCCGACCAGCAGAACGCCCTTGGGGATACGCGCGCCGATCTGCACGAACTTCTGCGGATTCTTGAGGAACTCGACAATCTCCTGCAATTCCGCTTTTTCTTCGTCCGCACCGGCAACGTCGTTAAACGTCACCTTGCGCTTATCGTCCTGTGCCAGCCGTGCGCGCGCCTTGCCGAACTGCATCGGACCTGCACCGCCGCCGGATTGCTTGTTCATCATGAAATACCAGAATGCGCCAAGCAGCACAATCAGGATGATATATGGCAGGAACTGCGCCCACCACGGAATGGTGGTGGTCACATAATCGACCTCTTTGAGGGTACCGTCCTCCATCTGCTGCGTGATCGTCTCGCCGAGCTGCGCCCACCAGATATCACGCGAACCGCCTAAATCATAACTGACAACGCGATTCTCATCGCGCAGATGCATGGTCAGCACCGAATCGTCTACCTTATACTGGTCTACCTTTCCCTCGGTGAAATAGGTAAACACATCCGAATAGGTAATCGGCTCGGTTTGCTGGGTCTGGCTGATGACATAGCTGACGCCCGCCAGAAGAAATACTAAGATGATGAGATAAAGGCCAAAGCCTTTCATTTTGCCTTTCAAATTGGTTTGACACCTCTTCCTTGTTTATATTTACTCGCCGCCGTAAACGCTCGGCTTCAAAATGCCGATATACGGCAGATTGCGGTATCTTTCAGCATAATCCAGACCATAGCCGACCACAAACTCATCCGGGATCTCAAAGCCCAGATAGTCGACAGGCACATCCACCTTGTGCCGCGCAGGCTTGGACAGAAGCGTGCACAGACGGATAGACTTCGCACCGCGCGCCTTGAGCACCTGCATCAGATAGCTGAGCGTTACGCCGGAGTCCAGAATGTCCTCCACGATCAGCAGGTCGCGCCCATCGATCGGCTGCTCGATATCCTTGATGATCTGCACCTCGCCCGAGGTTTTGGTTCCCTTGCCATAGCTCGACACGACCATGAAATCCACATTGCAGGGTGTGTCGATCTTGCGCGTCAGGTCTGCCATGAACACATAGGAACCCTTGAGCACGCTGACGATCAGCGGGTTCTTATCCCGGTAATCCTCCGTGATGCGTGCGCCCATTTCCGCGACCTTATCCGCGAGTTGCTGCTCGGTAAAATAGATTTCCTTGATATCGTCCCGCATATCATATGCCATTTTTCAATACCCCTCTATTTTTATTTGCATCCGCGCGCCTCCCTGCGGAGAACGCGAACAATCCATGCCTATATCCTGCACGGCGATCACGCCGGTTTTGTCCGCCACGACCGCCAACCCATCCCGCTTGCAGCGTGGAATTTTCCGGTCGATCAGCAGCTTTTTGAGTGTCCGGCTGCCGCCTGTTTCCGTCAGACGAATCCGGTCGCCCGCCTTGCGTGTGCGAACGCACAATGATACGAAATCTATTGTACCACAATCCACGCAAAAAGTATTGAATGATTTGTAAAAAACTTCGTTTTTTTCTAAGACATGCACCGAAACCCGCACGCTGCCGTTCCACAGCGTCTGTTCGGACGGGACGGCAAGCGGCACGGAATCCCGTACCTGCTGCTCTTGCTCCCGCACCAGCCGCAGTGCACTATATTCACGCCGCGCGGTAAAGCCATGCGGTAAGGCGCAGCAGGCAGAAGGCTTTTGGCTGTCCAGCAGCTGTTCCAGCGCGAAAATATGCTGCGCAGTCAGATCCCGCAGCGGCATACTGCTCTGCGCAAGCATCCGCCGCAGCGCACGTGTGCGCACCGCCGGATGCGCCTGCCGCAGCGGAACAATGTCCCATGCACCGTCAGGTCGCGCGGCCTGTGCCAGACATTCCTGCGCCAATCCGCCCAGGCAGTCCTCATCCTGCCGCAGCAGGTAACCCAGCCGCGCCGCAGCCTGCGCCGCAGCCGGCTGAATCACCCGCAGTGCGGGCACGACCGTATGCCGGATGCGGTTACGGGTGTAAGCGTCGTCTGCATTCGTGCTGTCAGTGACATAGTCCTGTCCGATTGACGCAAGATATTCCTCGACCTGCGTGCGTTCCACCCGCAGCAGCGGACGAATGATCTGTCCGCGCACAGGCGGGATGCCCGCCAGCCCTTTGGGGCCGGTGCCGCGCACCAGATGGAACAACACGGTTTCCAGATTGTCGTCTGCGGTATGCGCAGTAGCGATTTTCTCGCCCTGCGCGGCATCTTGCAGCCGCGCATAGCGGATGCGGCGGGCGGTTTCCTCCACGCCATTCCCCTGCTCGCGCACCGCCGCAGCAACATCCACACGCTCAACTGTCAGTTCGACACCTAAGCGCATACACAGCTCTCGGCAAAATGCTTCGTCCAAATCGGACTGCGCACCGCGCAGGCAGTGGTTCAAATGAAACGCCCGCACCGGATAGCCTAGTGCCCGCAATCCATGCAGCAACGCCACCGAATCCGCGCCGCCCGACAGCGCGACCAGCACCGGTTCACCCTGCCGCAGCATATCATATGCCGCGATGGTCTGCTTTATCTGTTCCAGCATGGCCTCAGTCTCCATGGATGCGATCGGGATTGGAGAAGGTCGTATACTGACCGACCCACTGCAATTCGATCGTCCCCGTCGCACCATGACGGTTTTTCGCAATGATGATTTCTGCGATGTTCTTGTTTTCGCTCTCATCATCATAATAATCGTCTCGATAGATGAACATGACGATATCCGCGTCCTGCTCGATGGCACCGGATTCACGCAAGTCAGACAGCATCGGCCGCTTGTCCGAGCGCTGCTCGGACGCACGCGACAGCTGCGACAGGCAGACAACCGGCACGTTCAGCTCCTTCGCCATAATCTTGAGCGAACGCGAGATCTCTGCGACCTCCTGCACGCGGTTATCCATGTGCCGTCCGCCGACATGCATCAGCTGCAAGTAGTCAATGACAATCAAGCCCAGTTCCTCGCCCAAACGGCGGCACTTCGCTTTGATTTCAGCAACCGTGATCGCGGGATTGTCATCCACGTAAATGTTCAGTCTGGCTAGTACACCCGATGCACGGGCGATCTTGACCCAGTCCTCTTCATCCAGATTGCCGGTTTTCAGCTTCTGCGACTCGATGAGCGCTTCGCTGGACAAAAAGCGGCTGGCGAGCTGTTCCTTACCCATCTCAAGCTGGAACACGCACACGCCCGTCCCCTTTTTGTAGCCGCGCGGCTTGTCTTTGACGCTTGCCTTGGCAGCGTTGAGCGCAACATTGAGCGCAAACGCCGTCTTACCCATACCGGGACGTGCCGCAATCAGGATCAGGTCGGACTTGTTCAGGCCGGTCAGCGCGGTGTCCAGTGCGTGGAATCCGGTCGACATACCCGGAATGTCGCTGTCCGACTTGGCGCGCTCATCCAACTCGGTATACAGGTCGGCAATGACCTCGCTCAGCTTGGACAGCCCCTTGATTTCACGCCCCTGCCGAATGCTGTAAATCCGCTGTTCCGCCAATTCCGCAATGCTGGCGGCTTCGCCGCGCGCCTCAAGCGCGTTCTGCTGAATCTCGCTGCCTGCATCGGCCAGCTGCCGCAGCAGACTTTTATCGCGCACGATGCGCACATATTCGTTTACATTGCGCGCGCCCGGCGTGACCTCCATCAGCTGGAACAGGTACGCGCGGCCGCCCGCCTCGTCGTAATAGCCCATGCGCGTGAGCATATCGAGCACCGTGACCGGGTCGATGCGCTGCGCGCCGTTGAACATGGAGTAGATGGTCTCAAAGATGCGCTTGTTTTCGTCGGCATAAAAATCATCCGCACGCACCTGCTCGATCACTTCAGGGATGCAGTTCGGGTCGACCAGCATCGCACCCAGAAGCGACTGCTCCGCCGTCAGGTCCTGCGGCACCTGCCGCATCAAAAGCTCATCCAAAACCGCACCGCCTTTCTTTGGAAATTCGCTTTGCCGCGCCCCGCGCGGCCATTATTCTGCAAACCGCTCTTCGTATATAGGGGGCTTTTGAAGCCCCCTATAAGTGTTTACGCTTCTACTACCTGCACCAAAATCTCGCCTGCGATATCCTGATACAGCTTTGCCTTGACACGATGCACGCCGAAGGTCTTGATCGGCTCTTCCAGCACGATTTTCTGCTTAGGTACATTCAGACCATACTGCTTGTTAAGTTCCTCCGCAATTTCCTTGGAGGTCACCGCGCCGAACAGGCGTCCGCCGGAACCACCTTTTGCCGGAACCTTAACCGGGCTGACCTTCAGCTTTTCCGCCGCTCCGCGCGCGGCCTGCTGCTCAAGCGCAACCTTGCGTGCATGCGCCTCGTCCTGCGCCTTCTTGACGTTCAGATTATCCGCCGTTGCCGGCTCAGCCAGTCCGCGCGGCATGAGAAAATTGCGGCCGTAGCCTTCGCTGACCTCGATCAGGTCGCCCTTCTTGCCCTTGCCCTTGACATCGGCTTTGAGAATCACTTTCATAATGTATTAACTCCTTTTCTGACTTTCTGTATCTGATAGAAGCCGGCCAGCTTATTGCTCTGCCGGTTTATCGGTTTGCTGATCGGCAAAATAGCCGTTGATCGCCTCGGTAATCATGCGGTCCGCCTCTTCCGGGGTGGTGTTGCGCAATTGCGCACCTGCCGCGGAATGATTGCCGCCGCCGCCCAGCCGCTCCATGAGCAGCTGCACATTGACCTGCCCGGATGCGCGCGCGGACACCACCATGTCGTTGCCGCTGCGGAACGCCACCACGCTTGCGCGGGTGCCGATGATGCTCAGCAGCTCGTCTGCCGCCTGCGCCGCCGCTATGCGGTCCACTTCCTCATCGGTGATGGCAAAAATGACACCCTGCCCGCAGTCGCGCGCGGAAGAAATCAGCTTCTGCCGCTCCATATACTGCGTGAAGCTGGACTGGAACAAATGCTTGACGTCACCTGCCTCCGCACCTGCACGGCGCAGGTAGGCGGCTGCCTCAAAGGTACGCACGCCGGTGCGCATCGAGAAGCCCTTGGTATCCAGATAGATGCCCGCCAGCATTGCTTCCGCTTCACCCGTCAAAATGCCGCTGGTCGGCACCAGATATTGCAGCAGCTCACTGACCAGCTCGGATGCGGACGACGCATACGGTTCATGCAGCGAAACGACCGCGTTTTCGATATAGTCCGCTGCACGGCGGTGATGGTCGATGACCGCCACCTTATTGATGGATTGCAGCAGCGCCTCGTTTTCCACATACCCCGGGCGGTTGACATCCACGACGATCAAAAGGGTGTTGAAATCACACAGGATCATCGCGTCCTCTGCGCTGATAAACACATCCTTATACTCGGGCAGCGTCTCTAGGCGTTCGATCAGGTCGCTCGCCATGGTGTGCTCCCGATCCACCACGATATGCACCGGCTTGCCCTTGACACGGGCCGCGCACACCATACCGGCTGCTGCGCCGATGGCGTCCATATCGCTGTTCCGGTGACCCATAATCAGCACCTGCGAAGAATCGCGGATGAGCTGGGAAAGCGCATTTGCCACCACGCGGCTTTTGACCTTGGTGCGCTTCTCCACCTCCTCGGTCAGACCACCGAAGAACTCAAAGGTATAGCGATTCTTGATGACCGCCTGATCGCCGCCGCGCGACAACGCCATGTCAATTGCCAGACCAGCATATTGATAGCATTCTGCCAGCGTTTCTCCATCCTTGCCGATGCCGATGGACAGCGTCGCAATGACGCCTTCATGGTTCTGAATATCGCGCACATCCTGCAAAACCGCAAATTTGCGTGCGCTGAGTTTATCCAGCTCGGCATTTTCAATGATGAAAATGTATTTGTCGCGATCGTACTTGCGCAGCACCGCATTGCAGTCCTTGATCCAGGCAAACAGCCGCTTGTCGATGCCCGCCAAAATGGTCGATTTTTCTGAATCGGTCGCATTTTTGGTCAGTTCCTCATAGTTGTCGATTGCGATGACCGCAATCGCCGGACGGCGGGTCTCCGCCGCATCGCGCAGCTGCACATATTCTGTGCAGTCCAGAAAATGCAGCATCATCATCTGTCCCGCATCGCTCTGCACCAAGCTGCCGAACACATGATAGGCATTCCGCCCCATCCGCAGCTCACCCGGGAACTCGTTTTTCCCTTCGATCAGCCAGCGGGTCTCAAAGGTCGGCGCAAGCTCAGTCAAACGCATATGCCGCGCGCCGGCAAACTGACCGCTGATGTCCGCAAACGCACTGTTTGCCCAGACGATCTCGCCCGTTGTCGCCAGCGCCACCACAGTCGGCAGCGGAGAATGGGTCACTGCGGGATGGATTTCTCCTGCGTCTACCACAATGTTATCCATTAACGCCTGCATCTGACGGCTGCACTCCTGCTCTCCATGCAGCGCAATCATGCGCAGAAGCACACCTAAAATCAGACCGATCAGGCCATATATCACGGAAAAATACATGCTGCCGAGCGCAAACAGAAGAAACAAAGCAAAAAATATCCTGCTACCCGACCGCAGTGCTTTTCGAGATGGCTTATTCAACTTCTCGTCCCCCTTTCGGACGCAAAAATTCATGTTAATTATACCATCGCTCCGCTATAATGTAAACAAAAATCGTATAAAGCCCCCTGCGCCCTGCTGCCATATTGACAGGTACATCCCCTCAGGGTATGATTGTTTTACGAAAGCGAGGCGACAAACCATGGCGCAGTATATTTTGGCTTTGGATCAAGGCACCACCAGCTCGCGCGCGATCCTGTTTGACCGCGAGCAGAACATTCTGGCTATCCGCCAACATGAGCTGACACAGCACTATCCACATGAGGGTTGGGTCGAGCAAGACCCGATGGATATCTGGTCGACGCAATACGCCGCGATGCTTGAAGTGCTGGCAGCGTCCGATGTATCGCCGCAGGACATTGCCGGCATTGGCATCACCAACCAGCGCGAAACTACCATCCTCTGGGATCGGAAAACCGGCCGCCCGATTTATAACGCCATCGTTTGGCAATGCCGCCGCACGGCTGATATTGTGGACGAGCTGGTGGCGGAAGGCCTCTCCGAACACATTCGGCAAACGACGGGTTTGATCCCGGATGCCTACTTTTCCGGCACGAAAATCAAATGGATACTAGACCATGTCGATGGAGCACGCGAAAAAGCTGCGCGGGGCGATATCCTGTTCGGCACGGTGGACTCTTGGCTGGTCTGGAAGCTGACCGGCGGCAAAGTACATATCACGGACGCGACCAACGCCGCACGCACCATGATTTTTAATATCCACACACTGGACTGGGATGATACCCTGCTCAACGCGCTCGACATTCCGCGCGCCATGCTGCCGCGCGTGTGTTCGTCCAGCGAAGTGTACGGCACGGTCGCCATGCCGGGCGGCGACATCCCGATCGCAGGCATTGCAGGCGACCAGCAGGCCGCCCTGTTCGGACAGACCTGCTTTGCGCCGGGCGACGCAAAAAACACCTACGGCACGGGCTGCTTCCTGCTGATGAACACCGGCACACAGGCCTGTGAAAGCAAAAACGAACTGCTTACTACCATCGGCATCCGCATTGGTGACGAAACGCAGTATGCGCTGGAGGGCAGCGTCTTTGTCGGCGGCGCGGTCATCCAGTGGCTGCGGGATGAAATGCGCTTTTTCGCGGAAAGCCGCGATGCGGAATACTATGCGAAAAAGGTGCCGGATACAGGCGACGTATATCTTGTACCCGCGTTCACCGGCCTTGGCGCACCGCACTGGGACATGTATGCGCGTGGCTGCCTCATCGGACTGACGCGCGGCACCTCCCGCGAGCATATCATCCGTGCCGCACAGGAATCCATCGCCTATCAGGTCAACGACCTGCTGGACGCCATGGCACGCGATACCGGCGTGCCGTTGTCCTCTCTCTCGGTGGACGGCGGCGCGAGCCGCGACAGCTTCTTGATGCAATTTCAGGCGGACATCTCACAGTGCACCATCCGCCGTCCGGTCATCCGCGAAACAACCGCGCTGGGCGCCTGCTATCTGGCGGGTCTTGCCACCGGCGTGTGGCGCAGCCGGGAGGAACTGACGCAGCTTTGGCGTTGTGATACATTCTATGAACCTGCCATGGAAGCGGATACCCGTCGGCGGTTGCTGACAGGCTGGGCAAAGGCGGTCGGTCGCAGCCTGGACTGGGCAGAACACAGCTAAAAGAAAAGAACGGCCTTACGAAGGCCGTTCTTTTTTCTTGCGTAAAATCGCGTATTCATCCACTGCAAACGGGAAAGAGAAGTGCACCCGCATCTGCGGTACATTGAACAGGTCGAGCGCCTCGCCCTCGTCGTTGACCACGCCATCCGCGCGGAAACGATACGGAGATTGCCCCGGCTGGATGAGCTCCAGTTCCTCGCCCTTGAAAATTCGGTTTTTCAAAGCAAACACTGCGTGCCCGTCCGCACCGCAGTCAACCGGCATGCCCACCACTTCGTATTCCCGGATGTACTGGCTGTCGCCATAGTGCTGTCCGTTTTCCTCCGAACCGAAGTAGAATCCGGTGTAATATTCGCGGTGGCTGACCTTGTTCACTTCCTCGCGGCAGAACTGCGGCAGCACAAAGCCCGCCGGATCGGCGGCATAGGCGTCGATCGCCGCGCGGTATGCGCCGGTCACGCAAGCGGTGTAATACGCCGTTTTGTTGCGTCCCTCGATCTTGAAGGAATCCACACCGGCGCGCACCAACTCCGGAATATGCTCGATCATGCACATATCCTTAGAATTATATAGATAGGTGCCGCGGGCATCCTCCTCAACCGGGAAAAACTCGCCCGGCCGCTTTTCCTCCATCAGCGCGTAATTCCAGCGGCAAGGCTGGGCGCACGCACCGTGATTGGCATCCCGTCCGGTCATATACTGCGAGATCAAGCAGCGCCCGGAATAGGAAATGCACATCGCGCCGTGCACAAACGCTTCGATTTCCAGCGTTTTCGGCGTTTTCGCGCGAATTGCTGCAATCTCTTCCAGCGACAGCTCACGCGCAAGCACAACGCGCTCCGCGCCCAGATCCGCCCAAAAGTTCGCTGCCTCGTGATTGAGGATACTGGTTTGGGTCGAAATGTGCAGCGGCACCTTGGGCGCATAGCGCTGCGCCATGCGGATCACGCCCACATCTGCCACGATCAAAGCATCCGCCCCCGCGTCTGCCAGCAGTTCCAGATAGGCGGGCAATGCGGGCAAATCGCATTCGGACGGCATGATATTGACCGTGATATAGCATTTGACGCCGTGCGCATGCGCATAGGCAATGCCCGCGCGCAGCTCCTGATCGTCAAAGTTTGCGGCAGCGGCCCGCATTCCGAACCGCTGTCCTGCAAAATACACTGCGTTTGCGCCATATGCAATGGCAAAACGCATTTTTTCCATATCGCCCGCAGGCGATAGCAACTCCGGCATCTGATTATTCACCGCTGCCCTCCGTGTTTGCAGCCGCCGCGGCAGCCTGCGCCGCATTGGATTTCGCAATGTTCGCCTCATGCTCCGCATAGCTGTTGGCAAACAGATGCGTGCCATCCGGCATAGCGACATAGTAGTAATAGTTATGCTGCTCCGGATGCGAAGCCGCGTACAGGGAAGCATAACCCGGATTGCAGATCGGTCCGGGCGGCAGGCCCTGCTTGGTGTACAGGTTATACGGGGTATCGGACGCCAAATCCTCTTCGCTCAGCGTGCCGCTTGTCCGGCCAAGGCCGTACAGGACGGATGCGTCCACCTGCAAATACGGGAACTCGCTGGAATTATTCAAACGGTTGTAGATAACGCCGGCAATCGTCGCGCGTTCGCTGTCCGCCTGCGCCTCACGCTCAACCAGAGACGCGATCGTCACAATATCATGCATGGACCGGCCAAGGCTTTCCGCACCGGCCTGAATATCCGCATCATATTTGGTCTCAAAGTTGTTGAGCATCTTATTGATGGTGTCGACCACCGTCGCGTTGCCCTTATAGATCTCATAGGTATCCGGGAACAGATACCCCTCCAGCCAGCCTTCGGTTGCCGGCAGCTCATCCTGCAGGAACGTATGCTTAAACGGATATTCGTTCAGCGCTTCGTTGAGCGCATCCTCCGTGCAAACATGCTCATCGAGCAGCAGCTGCTTGATCTGTGCGACCGAGTAACCCTCCGGAACCGTGATTTTCATGGTTTCCTTGCTCGATGCGTTGACCAGCGTATCGATGATCTGACCGTAGTCCATATTGGGGTTGAGCGAGTACGAACCTGCCAGTACGCCCTCATTATCGCCCTTAATGCGGACATACAGCTTGAAGATAGTGCCGTAATTGATGACACCTTCATCATCCAACTGCTTTGCCAGCGAAATCAGGTCGGTATTTTCCGAAACCGTGATTTCCTTGACCGCATTCTCCTTGACAAACGCAAATACATCATTGGCAACAAAAATCGCCGCCAGCGACAGAATAATCGAAATACCCAGCACGGCAATCACATAAACCACTGTCCCCGCGCATCCGCCGTTGATCTGGCGGCGGCTGCGGCGGCGATGCTGCTGCGGCGGCTGCGGGATACGCTGTGTTTCCTGATTGAAATTATTATCCATTGTCTCACCTCAATATTTTTCTGTATTTCGTTAAAACACCCGGTTTAGAATCAGCTTTGCGATGAAAGCAAGGAAAAAAGCCAGCATACCGGGATTGCGCACCAGCAACCACAGGTCATACAAACCGGCGCTTTTTTCAAAATGAGGAATGCAGCCTCTGGTCAGCAGCGTTTCCAGTTCACGCAGTGTCAAATAAAGGAAAAGCAGCAGCACAAGTGCATTGATCGCTGCGAAATAGCTCCATATGCCAAAAGCCGCATAAGTATCCGTGATCCAAAGCACAAACACATAATACAGGTTGTTCACGCCGTGGGCCAAAACCGCAGGCCAAACGCTGCCGGACACATAGGTCAAATACGCATAAGCGATACCAGCCAAAAACGGACCTGCAAAGTTCATTATGCTGCCGTGCAGCATGGCAAATGCCAAACCGCTGAAAATCAGGCAGGCTGAAGTGCCGACGCTTTCCTCATGCACAGTAAACAAAGTACCGCGCAAATATACCTCTTCCATCACAGACGAAAGGACAACAATGATGAAAAAGCGGGCGGTCATGCTCAGCCCTGACTGCGGCGCATCGAGCGGAGTTGCTGATAAGTCCGCGCCAACCAGACCCGCCAAGTGATAAACCAGCAAATTCAGGAACAGCGAAAGCACCGCTACGGTGACACCCAATCGAACCGTCAGTCCCAGTATCCCCTTGCGCATGCGGCGCGACTGCAACCGTTTGCGCAGCTTCTTCTGATCCCGCATGGAGAACACCAGCAGAACCAGCGGCAGCGCGAACGAAACAAATTCCGCAAGTGCGATGAGCGGCGCACTGCCGCCGAAGCGGCCCGCCAGCTTTCCGGTGCCCGTCAGCAGACAAAAGCACAAAAACAGGGAAAGGCCCGGCAGCAGCGCGATTTTGTTATTCTTCATCCGTGCGCAGCACCTGCCTTTCCGTTATGATCCAATGGCATCTTTGATCGAGCGCAGTATGCGGCAGGCTTTCCACCAGACGCTTTTCAGCGCAGAGCGCCACGCGGACGGCTCCTGTCCGGCAAAGAAAGCGGTCATAATACCCGCCGCCATAGCCCAAGCGGTAGCCCTGCTTATCGCAGGCAAGCGCCGGAACCAGCACCAGATCAATCTCCTCCGGTGGAACCTCCGGTGCCGCGGCAGGCGGCTCGTCAATCCCGTGCGCGCCCGGCAGCAGCTCATCGAGCGAGGTGATTTGTCGCGCGGTCATTTCGCCTGCCGCGCCGCAAAGCGGAACACAGACGGTTTTCCCCGCCGAGAACGCTGCGCGCAGCAATGCGCGGGTGTCGATCTCCTGCGGGGTGGACACATAGGCAAAAATGCATCCGGCACGGCGGTAGCTTTCATGCTCGAGCACATGGGTGGCAATCTGCCTGTCGGCAGACTGCTTGTCCGCCGCATCCTGCGCGGCACGTTCGGAAAGAAATTTGCGACGCAGTGTCTTTTTATCGTTCGACATGGTGCACAACTTCGGCAGCGATCCGTCGCGCCTGCTCCTCGCCGCGCAGCGCGGACACCAGCGCACAGCCGAAATCCAGTGCGCCGCCTACGCCGCAGGCGGTGATAATGCGGCCATCTACCACGCAGGTGCGCTTGAGCGGAGTCGCACCCGTCATACCGTCCTCCATGCCCGGATAGCAAGTTGACTTACGGCCCTTGAGCAGACCCATGCCGCCCAAAATAATAGACGGTGCAGCGCAGATCGCAGCAACGTATTTGCCTTCGTCATAGCACTTGCGCACCGCGTTTGTCACGCGCTCGTCCGCATACAGATTCTTCGTGCCCGGCATACCGCCCGGCAGAACCACCATATCCGCGTTATCCCAATCCGCCTGATCCATGGGCAGATCGGTCTGGATGCCGATGCCGTGCGAGCCGTGCACCAGCTCGCCCGTCACACCCACCAGCTTGACCTCCACGCCCGCGCGGCGCAGCAGATCCGCCGGGGTAATGGCTTCCGTTTCTTCAAACCCCTCTGCTAACAGTACATATACCATCTCTTGTCACACCTTTCAGTTCAGCATTAAGTTCATATATCCACGGGAATCCTCCCGTTCTTCATACCATTTGATACAACCGAGCGCACTCTGCGTGCCGCAGCCTGTCACCGTGCATCGCTCCAGCCCGAGCGCCGCGAGCAGCCCCTGCTCCCGCGCGGCAGTCAAACCAAGCGCCTCCTGCACAGTATCCGTCCAGCAAAAAGCATAAGCCGCAAGGGTATCCCCTGCAAACCAGCCGAATACGCCTGCGCCCAGTGCGTCAAACATATCGATCTGTGCACGCCAGTACGCTTCATCGCGTACAATACGGCAGTCAGGCACCAAACGGTCATACAGCGCCGCCATCTGCGGTACATCGTCTCGCGTCAGCCGCCGCGGCGCTTCACCGTCCTCTGCTCGCACGATTTCACGCTTTTCCGTATAGAAAAACGGCTCATAGCCAAACGGACGGTAAAAATCAAACAGCCACGGCTCGGCAGGGATGAGCGTCGAAGCGGCCCTGCCCTGCTCTCGGTCGATCGCAAAGGATGCTTCGAGCAGACGTGCCATATGGCCTTTGCGGCGATGCGCCGGGTCGGTACACGCGCCGTAAATATAGGTGATTTCCTGCTCGATGCCGCCGGTCCGCAGCCGGTACGGCAGCATCTGCACCATTGCGCACAGCGTGCCCTGCTCCTCGCTCAGCAGCACCGTACCGCAGTCAAAGAAGTGCGCAAAAAAATAATCGTTAAAGCCGCCCTCATCGGGAAAGCAGGCTTCCCACAGCTGCCGGACGTCCGGTATATCCTTCGGTTGCGCCCACCGGATCATGCCTGCGTCTCCTTCGGCACGGCAGTGTATTTCACGCCGCGCATGACCGGATAATACGACTTCTTCGCCTTGCGCAAGCCTTCCAGGCCAAGATCTTCCTCTCTATTGACGTACTGTACGTCATCGCAGTTCCGCAAAACGAACTGCTGGTTAATCATCTGATAGGCACCGGGGATGGTGTGATCGGCTTTTTCGATCTGCACCACATACATGTCCGGCTCGGCCTTACAGCCGAAGGTGAAGGCGATCACCTCGCCGTCCAGCCGCAGCAGACCGCCCCGCAGCTCGAGTGCGTCAAAGTTGTGCAGTGCCTGTACAATCGCACAGGTCTCGCCCTGAAAATCGCGGCTCTGCGCACATCCATTCTGGTTGCACCAACGGATGTGATAGCCGAATGCATCCTTGATGTTGTCGCGCGTCATATCCTCATAGCTCCAGCGGCCCTCGTATGCCGCCTGGAACCGATTGACCAGATTGCGTTTGCTTTGCAGCTTTTTGCCCGACAACGTACGTAGCTTTTCCGCCAGATAAATATAATCGTCGCCATCCTCATTATCATGTGAAAAGACAAATTTGCCCGGCCGCACCGCCTCGATGCGTTCGATCATCGGCTCCGCCACCGACACCACCACAAACGGAATGCCGCGCTCCGCGGCATCCTGTTCGAGTGCATCCAGTGCATCGCCCAAATCGCCCTCACCTACGGGAGCAAGATAACAGTCATGGCCGCCGTCCAGCGGTGTCATTTTGACCAGAAGGAAGCCGTCCCGAAAGCAAATTTGCGTGTTATAATGGCTGCGCCACATAAACAAATCCACAAAACAGCGCTCGCACAGATGATAATAATAGTGCGAACCGCATGCCTCTACTTGTTGCTTGTCCTCCAATGTGATTTCTCGAAATGGTAACATAAACAATCCTTTTCCTTTATTTTCGCGGCGATCCCCCGTCGCCCGCATCCGGTTTCCCGTGTCGCTTGGAATTTTCTTTCTGTCCTACAGACCCATTTTCCCCATATTTTTCGGGTTTTATCGCAAAGCTTTATCGGCTTGGCACAACCCCCGTCTTATTTTCGTTTGCCGCCGAACAGCCGCTCCCGGATGACGATCAGCAGAAATTTGGGCAGCTTCATCATACGTCCGATACGGCTGGGTTGACAAAGCAGCCGGTAAAACCATTCCAGCCCCAGCTTGATGAAGATTTTCGGCGCACGCTTGGCAATACCTGCAAACACATCCAGCGAGCCGCCCAAGCCACAGAACAGCGTCGCATGAATTTCATCCATATAGTTTGCCATAAACCGTTCCTGCTTGGGGGCGCCAAGGCAAACAAACACGACGTCCGCCCCGCCGCAGGCGTTGATTGCATCCACCGCCGTTTGCGGGTCGGTGAAATAGCCGTCCTGTGTGCCGGCAAGCACTAGCCCCGGATATTTCTTGCACAGATTTTCCCCGGCTTTTTCGGCAACGCCCGGCTTCGCCCCGAGCAAGAACAGCCGCATATTCTCTTTCGCCATGGCAGCGACCAGATTTTCGGCAAACTCAATGCCTGCGACTTTGCCGCAAAGCTCTTCGCCGAGGATTTTCGCTGCATAAATAATGCCGATACCGTCCGGCAGAACAAGTGCTGCACGGTTGACGATGCCCATATATTCTCTGTCCCTACAGCAGAGATCAACGATTTCGGGATTTGGCGTTACCACATAGCCCTTCTGCCTTGCGCGGATGCGGCTCATTGCCACATCCACAGCCTGCTGCATTGTTACTGCATGGAAATGCACGCCCAAAATAGAAGCGGTTTTCATTTTCTATCTCCTGCATTCTTTATTGTCATAATAGAACAGTGGGTGCTCAAAATCTATCTTATTATACAGCAGTCTCTGCAAAATCTCAAGTCTATGCATACCAAATCTCTTTTTGGCACAAATGCAGACAAGAAGTCCGGTGTTTCGCCTGACTCCTTGCACATTTTCCCTATTTTCTTCTTGTCTTTGCAGCAGCCGCACTATCAGCTTTTCTGCTGAGCAAAAGACGAAAAGGGGGACGCAGCCGCTCGCTGCGTCCCCCTATACACTTATTAGATCTGTGCGCGGATGAGTTCGCCCATCTCGCTGGTGGAAAGCACCTTTTCACCCTTTGCGGCGATATCCGCCGTGCGGTGACCCGCGTCGAGCACAGCCTCGACCGCGTTTTCAATTGCATCTGCCTCCGCCATCAGACCGAAGGAATAGCGCAGCATCATCGCGCAAGAAAGGATGGTCGCGATCGGATTGGCGATCCCCTTGCCCGCGATATCGGGCGCAGAGCCGTGGATCGGTTCGTACATGCCCTTGCCGGTCTCATTCATCGAAGCCGAAGGCAGCATGCCGATCGAGCCGGTAATCATAGACGCTTCATCCGACAGGATGTCGCCGAACAGGTTGCCAGTCACGATTACGTCGAACTGACCCGGATTGCGCACGAGCTGCATCGCGCAGTTGTCCACGTACATATCCGAATATTCCACCTCGGGATATTCATCCTTAATACGGTGCATGGTCTCGCGCCAAACGCGGCTGGTTTCCAGCACATTCGCCTTATCGACCGAGCAAACCTTCTTATTACGCTTCATCGCCATTTCAAACGCGCGGCGGCCGATGCGCTCAATCTCATAAACTGAATAGTTCATGTCGTCCGCGCCAACTTCGCCCCAGCCCTTTTCGCTTTCGCGGCGGTAATGCTTGCCGAAGTACACGTCGCCGGTCAGCTCGCGGCAAACGAGGATGTCAAAGCCGTCCCCGATGATCTCAGGCTTGATCGGGCAGGCATCCGACAGCGCCTTGTGCATCTGCGCGGGGCGAAGATTGACGAACAGGCCGAGCGCCGAACGCAGACCGAGCAGCGCCTTCTCCGGACGCTTTTCCGAGGGGACTTCGTCCCACTTCGGGCCGCCGACTGCGCCGAGCAGTACAGAATCCGCGTTTTTGCAGATTTCAATGGTTTCCTCGGTCAGCGGGATGCCATTTGCGTCAATGGAACAGCCACCTGCCAGCACCTCGGTATAGTTGAACTGGTGGCCAAACTTCTCACCGACCTTGTCAAGCACCTTCATTGCCTCGGTGACGATTTCCGGGCCAATGCCGTCGCCCTTGACGACCGCAATATTGTACTGCATGGCTTATTCCCCTCTTTCCTTGAGCGACTTGAGCAAACCGCCCGCCTGAATAATGCTCTGGATGAACGGCGGGAACGCAGCCGCCTGATAGGTCTCACCCTTGGTCTCGTTGGTGATCACGCCAGTGTCAAAGTTGACCGAAACCGTGTCACCATCGTCGATGCCGTTTGCCGCCGCTTCGCACTCCAAAATCGGCAAACCGATGTTGATGGCGTTGCGGTAGAAAATGCGCGCAAACGACGCCGCAATCACGCAGGAAACGCCGTTTTCTTTGAGCACCAGCGGCGCATGCTCGCGCGAAGAGCCGCAGCCGAAGTTGCGGGTTGCCGCAACAATATCGCCCGGCTGCATCTTTTTCACAAACTCCGCGTCGATGTCCTCCATCGCGTGGGTTGCCAGTTCCTTGGGATCTGCAATATTTAAGTAACGTGCGGGAATAATAACGTCGGTATCAACGTTGTCCCCGTATTTGAAAACTCTGCCTTTTGCATTCATGGTACTGTTTCCTCCCTTATTTCAGCTCGTCCGGCGCGCAAATATAGCCCGCAACCGCGCTTGCCGCAGCTACCGCCGGGCTGGCCAGATAGATTTCCGAGGAAATGTGACCCATACGGCCGACAAAATTACGGTTGGTCGTCGAGATCGACTTTTCTCCGTGCGCCAGAATACCCATGTGACCGCCCAGGCACGGACCACAGGTCGGGGTGGAAACAATTGCGCCCGCCTGAATGAAGATTTTGGTCAGGCCCTCCTCGATGCACTGGAGATACACCTCCTGCGTCGCCGGAATGACGATGGTACGCACGTTCGGGTTCACCTTGCGGCCCTTGAGAATCTCAGCCGCGGCGCGCATATCGTCGATGCGGCCGTTGGTGCACGAACCGATGACCGACTGCTGGATCTCGATATGGCCCAGTTCGTCGATCGTCTTGGTGTTTTCCGGCAGGTGCGGGCAAGCAACGGTCAGCCCCAGCGTGGACAGGTCGATCTCGATCGTCTGCTCATACTCTGCGTCCGCGTCCGCCTCGAACACCGTAACTTCACGGTTAACACGATCCTTGATGTACGCCATGGTCTTGTCGTCGACCGGGAAAATGCCGTTTTTCGCACCCGCTTCAATCGCCATGTTGCAGATGGTGAAGCGGTCATCCATCGACAGAGAGGAAACGCCTTCACCAACAAACTCCATCGACTTGTACAGCGCGCCGTCCACGCCGATCTTGCCGATGATGTGCAGGATCACGTCCTTGCCGGACACCCACGGACGGAGCTTGCCCTTCAGCTCAAACTTGATTGCGCTGGGCACCTTGAACCACGCCTTACCCGTCGCCATACCGGCGGCAAGGTCGGTCGAACCGGCGCCGGTCGAGAACGCGCCGAGCGCGCCGTAGGTGCAGGTATGGCTGTCCGCGCCGATAATCAGCTCACCGGGGGCGGTCAGGCCTTTTTCCGGCAGCAGCGCATGCTCGATGCCCATCGTGCCGACATCATAAAAGTTGACGATGCCGTGCTTTTTGGCAAATTCGCGGCATTCGAGGCATTGCTCCGCCGATTTAATATCCTTATTCGGTGCAAAATGATCCATCACCAGCGCGATTTTGGTGTTATCAAACACCTTGTCAAAACCAGCCTTCTCCATCTCACGGATGGCGACCGGCCCGGTGATATCGTTGGCGAGCGTCAGATCGACGTTCGCCTCGATCAGCTGCCCCGCGCAAACGCTGTCCAGCCCCGCATGCTTTGCGAGGATTTTTTGCGTCATTGTCATACCCATAGCGGTTGTTTCCTCCTGCCCTCAGTCGATGAAATACTTGTTGATGCCGTTGATATAGGCCTTGATGGATGCCTCGATTACGTCGGTCGATACGCCGCGGCCGGTGACGATCTCGCTGCCGTCAATGCTGATCTTGGCGATCGCCTCAGCCTGCGCGTCCTCGCCGTCGGTCATAGAACGCAGCGTGTAATCCTCCAGTACAACGTCCTTGTCGACGATCTTGTTGATTGCACGGAATGCCGCGTTGATCGGGCCGTCGGAAACCGCGGCACGCTCGAACATCTCGTCGCCCTTCTTGACGCGGATGACTGCGGTCGAGGTGATGGTATTGCCGGAGTTGATAACAAAGCGGTCGAGCGTGTAACGCTCCTCGCCGGAAACCGGCACCGCGCCAACCAACGCTTCCAGGTCGCGATCCTTGATGACCTTTTTCTTGTCCGCCAGTACTTTGAACTTCTCGAAGGTCTTGTCGAGCTTCTCCTTATCCAGCGAGTAGCCCAGTTCGCGCAAACGATCCTCGAACGCATGACGGCCGGAATGCTTGCCCAGCACGATCGCATTCTTCGGAATGCCGACCGACTCGGGTGTCATGATCTCATAGGTTTCCTTGTTCGCCATGACGCCATGCTGGTGAATGCCCGCTTCGTGTGCGAACGCATTCGCGCCAACGATCGGCTTGGTCGGGGCGACCGAAACACCAGTGATCGTCTGGATCATGCGGCTGGCACGATAAATCTGATGGGTGTCAATGTTGCACTGTACGCCGAACAGATCCTTGCGCGTGTTGAGCGCCATGACGCACTCTTCCATCGAGGCGTTGCCCGCGCGCTCACCGATGCCGTTGATCGTGCACTCGATCTGGTCGATACCGGCTTCCACACCGGCCAGAGAGTTGGCGACCGCCATGCCGAGGTCGTTGTGCATATGGCAGGACAGGATGACATTTTCAATGCCCTCGGTGTGCTCACGCAGATAGCGGATACGAGCAGCGTATTCCTCGGGAACCATGTAACCGACCGTGTCCGGGATGTTGAGCGTGGTCGCGCCGGCCTTGATGGCGGTTTCAAACACACGGCACAGGAAATCCAGATCGGAACGGCAAGCGTCTTCCGCCGAAAACTCGATATCTTCGCAGTACTTTTTGGCGTAGGCTACATTATGCGCCACGGATTCGATAACCTCATCCGGCGTCATCTTGAGCTTATATTCCATATGCACCGGAGACGTTGCGAGGAAGGTATGGATGCGGGCCGAGTCCGCACGGCGGATAGCGTTCCATGCAGCGTCAATATCCTTTTCCACGCAGCGCGCCAGCGAGCAGATGGTAGAGCCGTGCACATTGTCCGCGATCGCCGCGATCGCTGCAGCATCGCCGGGCGAAGAAGCGGCAAAGCCCGCTTCAATAATATCTACTTTCAGCGCTTCCAGCTGCTTGGCAACCTCGATTTTTTCGTTCAGGTTCATGCTGCAGCCGGGAGACTGCTCACCGTCACGCAGGGTCGTGTCAAAAATTCGGATGGTTCTTGCCATGTTCTTGTCCTCTCTTTCTTGTCTTGGGGTGTACAGGGACAAAAAAAGCTTCGTCCCTTAATCAAAATTAAGAGACGAAGCATAAACTCCGCGGTACCACTCTTGTTGCCGCATAAAATACGGCCCCTCATCGCGCATCTAACAATGCGCCGCCCCTGTAACGGTGGGCATCCGTTCCCTCCTACCGGCCAGACGGCTTTCAGCGGACCGCTCCCGGGCGAGTTTCACCGTTTCCTGACGCTGCCTTACACCAACCGGCAGCTCTCTGCGGACAGGGATGCGATTACTTTACCCGTTCATCACCTTTTGCAATATGTTATTATATTAGCCTCTGCCCTCGCGGTTGTCAAGGGGTATTTTAATTTTTTCCCAGCAGACGCCCCGACTTGCGAATAGGGCAGCAATCTGGTATAGTAATAGTGATACTGTAAAAAAAGAGGAGAAAATTGACGTGAAACAACTCGGATTGCTTATTCGCCTGATTATCGGCATCATTGCCGGTACGCTGATCGGCCTTTGCGGCGGCTGGTTCGGCATTGCGGATTCCACCGCATTTATCGCCGTCGTTCGCCTGTTCGCCACGTTTACCTCTCTGTTTTCCACCTTCCTGTCCTTCATGATTCCGCTGATCATCCTCTCGTTTATCACAGTGGGCATGGCGGAGCTGGGCAAGAAGGCCAACCGTCTGTTCGGCATCACTTTGCTGCTGGCTTACGGCACCACGGTTCTTTCCGGTTTTCTGACCTTCCTGATCGGCAAGGCAGTGCTGCCCTCGCTGATCCAGCCCATCACGGGTGACGTATTGGAAAGCAACGCGTTCCAGCCGTTTTTCACCATCGAGATTGAACCGATCTTCGGTGTCATGACTGCGCTGGTGCTTTCGTTTGTGCTCGGCATCGGCATGGCTAATCTGCGTGGCTCCTCCCTGCTGGATGTGTGCCGCGATCTGCAGCGCATCGTGTCCGGTGTGCTCAAGCACATCATCATTCCGCTCATCCCGGTGCATATTGCGGGTCTGTTCTGCAACATTGCCGCAGAAGGCCGCCTGTTTGCAACAATCAAGATGTTTGCTTCCCTGTATGGCATCATCATCGTTTTGCAGCTGCTGTATATCCTTTCGCAGTTCGGACTTGCCAGCGTTGTCTGCCGCAAGAACCACTTTAAGAGCATCAAAAATGTTGCGCCCGCCTATTTTACCGCACTGGGCACCCAGTCCTCCGCTTCCACCATTCCGGTTGCACTGAACTGTGCGTATAATAATGATGTCAATGAGGACGTAGCCGACTTTGTCGTTCCGCTGTGCGCCACCATCAACCTCAACGGCGACACGATTTGTCTGGTGCTTGGCTCGATGGGCATTATGATCGCCAGCGGTCTGACGCCCACGCTCGCCATGTTCGCGCCTTTTATCATGATGCTCGGCGTGACCATGGTGGCAGCTCCCGGCGTTCCCGGCGGCGGCGTCATGGCGGCGCTTGGCCTGATCACCTCTATGCTCGGCTTTACCGATCCCATGCAGCAGCTGATTATCGCGCTGCATTTCTCGCAGGACAGCTTCGGCACCGCGACCAACGTGACCGGCGATCAGGCGATTGCACTGATCGTCGACCGGATTGATCGCGCAAGCAGCGAAAAAAACGCTTACTGATTGACAGAAAGGAGCACCTGCTTTGGAGGTACTGCTTGACATCATCCGGTCATTTGACTTTGATATTCTATATGAAATTTCCACCCACCTGCGCGGCGGCGCATCCGATCTGTTCTGGAAATTCTTTTCGCTGATTGGAAACGCCGGCGCCGTTTGGATTGTTCTGGCCATCGTTTTGCTGTTCTTTCGGAAAACGCGGCGCGCGGGCGCCGCGATGCTGGTGGCATTGCTCATCGGCGTGCTCATCGGCAACGTATGGCTGAAGGAATGGATCATGCGTCCCCGTCCTTTTGTGACGCATCCGGAGCTGACCGCCTTGCTCGATCCGGGCGATCAATGGTCCTTCCCCTCCGGTCACACGCTGTCCTCCTTTGCGGCGGCAACCGCCTTGTGCTTTTTCCACCGCAAATCAGGGGCGCTTGCCTATGTGCTGGCCGCGCTGATCGCTTTTTCCCGCCTGTATGCCAGCGTGCATTATCCGACCGATGTGCTGGCCGGTCTGCTGATCGGCATTGGCTGTGGTCTGGTTGCCGCATGGCTGACCGACCGCGTCACCGACCGCATCCATACCATCCGACTGAGAAAGGGTGCTTAAATGAATCAATATAAGCGTCTTTTAAGCAACACCTTTATTTTTGCCATCGGCACGTTCAGCTCCAAGATCCTCGTCATCCTCATGCTGCGCTTCTATACCGGCGTGATGACGACGGACGAGATGGGTGTTGCCGATCTGATTGTGAAAACGACGAGCATTCTCTATCCGGTCGTTTCGCTCTCTATCGGACAGGCGATCATCCGGTACGGTCTGGAACGCCGCCGCCGCAAAAGCGATGTATTCACCATCGGCCTTGCAACCATTCTGTGCGGTTTTCTCATCGCACTGCCGTTCCACCCGCTGCTCGGTCTGATCCACTATAACACATCGACCGGCGCGACCGGCTCGCTGCTGGAATACCAGTGGCTGATTTATCTGTATGTGCTGACTTCCTGCACGCAAAACGCCTGCAGTCAGTTCATCCGCGCGCTGGGTTATGTGCGCCTGTATGCCATCGACGGCATCTTCCGCACCTTTGTCACCATCCTGCTGAATATCCTGTATCTGACGGTATTCAAATGGAACATCTTCGGTTATGTGTTCTCGATCATCTGCGCAGATGCACTTTCGACCATCTGCCTTTTCCTGATCGCAAGCCTGTGGAAGTATATCCGTCTGCATAAGCCAAACTTTTATTTGTGGCGCAGCATGCTGGCCTATTCGTTGCCGCTCGTACCGGACGCCATTCTGGTCTATATCATCGGCTTTTCCGATCAGGCGTTCCTCGCCGCCATGCAGGATACCTCGGTCAGCGCGATTTACTCCATTGCCTATCGCGTGCCGACACTGATTGCACTGGTTGCTTCGATTTTTGTCGATGCATGGCAGATCTCCATTGTTAACAACAACTCGCGCGAAGAGCAAATCCAGTTCTTCTCCAATGTCGGCAACACCTACAGCTCGATCGTATTCATCATTGCATCGGGCGGCATCATGTGCGCTAAGCTCGCCATCACGGTACTGGCCGTGCCCAGCTATTACATCGGCTGGACGTTCATCCCGGTGCTGGCGGTGGGCGCGGGCTTCAACTGCCTGTCGAGCTTTCAGAAAAGCGTCTATCTGCTGGAAAAACGCACCATCCCATCGTTCCTGTCCACCGCGTTTTCTGCGGTTGTCAACATCACCCTCAATGCGCTGCTCATTCCGCGCTACGGCGGCATGGGTGCGGCAACTGCAACGCTCATCAGCTATGTTGTCCTGTTCCTGTACCGTGCCGTAGACAGCCGCCGCTTTATGCCGGTGCGCTGGAACAAAAAGCGGCTGGGCTGCACAGTATTTCTGCTGTGCGTGCAGGGTGCTTTGATGCTGCTGGAGCCGCCGCTCTGGCTGCTGTGGCAGCTGCTTCTGTTCTCTATGGTATTTCTTCTCAACTGCCGCGAGCTGCTGGTTGGCGTCAAAAAACTGCTGCACCGCGCATGAGCAACCCTTTTTCAAAAAGAAAACGCCGGACGAAAGTCCGGCGTTTTTGTTTTCAAATTGAAAAATCCAGCGCTTGGCCGCGGTTGACCAATTCCTCCAGCGTGACCGAATCCACATACTGATTGACCACATCGTACAACCCGCGCCAAAAGTCCAGGGTAATGCAGTCCTGTGCACGGGCGCACTCCACCGGATCGTGTTCCAGACACGCCACCGGCACCAAAGCGCCTTCCGTAATGCGCAAAATATCTCCCACGGTATATTCCGACGGGTGCCGCGCCAATTGGTATCCGCCCTGTGCGCCGCGCGTAGATGTCACAAAACCTGCACGAGACAGCTGAACGACAATCTGTTCCAGATATTTGGCTGATATCTCCTGCCTTTTGGAAATATCCCGCAACGGGATATAGCCGGCAGCATCATGCTGTGCCAGATCGATCATCAGGCGAAGCGCATATCTTCCCTTTGTCGAAATCTTCATATACATACACCTTTGCAACATTTATTTCTCAAAAGCCGCCACGTTTTCACATCCGCCGTCTATGATTGCTGCTGCAAACGTGCAATCACATCTGCAATATGACGGCTGGCCTGCTCCACTTCCCATTTCAGTTCCGTGGCAGAAATTCGCTCCGCACCGTGCCCCAGAATAATCATCTGCTCCATACCATCCGAGGTTGCAACGCGTACACGATGCTTGCGAGACAGGTCATAGGATGCCTGTTCAATATACATGTCTGCCGTTTCCGCCTCCTTGGTGTAAACGATATGCAGACCATGCCGTTTTTCGATCGACCCCATTCCCCCTTTGACCTTGTATGCGTCAAACACCACGATCAAGTGGCACTTGCGCACACTTTGATAATTACTCAGCACATTGATAAGCGCTTCCCGCGCTGCATTGATATCCGCAGCCGCCATGCTGCGCAGCTCGTCCCACGCAAAAATGATATTGTATCCATCGACCAGCAAATAATCATCTGCGCGAATGCGGGTAACATATAATTGCTCGATCGTTTCCGCTTTTTTGCGGCTCTGCTGAAAGGCTTCAAATCCGCGGTCTCGAATCGGACCATACGTACGCTCAAACAGCGCGCGCAGTTCCTTATCGTCATCCAAACCGGAGGATGCTGCCGCGCGGCGCACCGGCTGTGGTGTTGGTTCCTCTTCCTCCGACTGCAAGCAGATGCCCGCGTCCATGTGCGCATGCGCACGCACCTCGTCCCACTTGACAACATAGCCCGCGCCGTGCGAACAAAACACAGAATCCGGAGAATTCTCGGTATCGTGCTCGGGCTGATAACCACACTGCTCGATCACCTGCGCGGCATTATGGCAGGGCGCGTATCCATCCGGCGTGCACACCAGCCGTCCACGCCCCTTGGTATAGGCTGCCACCTCAGTCCAGTAGTTACGCATCGTGGAAACCGGTGCTGTGCCGGTCAGCAGTACGCCGTCCTCCTGCGATTCTGGCGGCTCAAAGGTGCCTTCCATGCGCTGAATATCATTCATCGCACGGCCCACGCATTCCTCAGGCAGCATCAGCTCAAAGGCGTAATACGGTTCGAGCAGCACGCTTTCCGCCTGCATCAGACCGTTGCGCACCGCGCGGTAGGTTGCTTCGCGGAAATCACCGCCTTCGGTATGCTTGACATGCGCGCGGCCGGTCAGCAACGTGATCTTCATATCGGTGATCGGCGCACCGATGAGCACGCCAACATGCGTTTTTTCCGCAAGATGCGTCAAAATCAGGCGCTGCCAGTTGAGATCGAGCGTATCCGTCGGACAAGCGGTTGCAAACTGCAAACCGCTGCCCCGCTCGCCCGGCTCCAGCAACAAATGCGCCTCTGCATAATGACGCAGCGGCTCAAAGTGACCGATGCCGACCGCAGGCGTAGTGATGGTTTCTTTATAAACGATATTGCCTTCGTCAAACGTGACCGGAACGCCAAATCGTTCCGCGATCACGCGGGTCAGGATTTCCAGCTGCACCTCACCCATGAGCTGCAAATGGATCTCGCCCAAGCGCTCATTCCAAACCACGCGCAGCTGGGGATCTTCCTCTTCCAACTGACGCAGATTTTTCAGCATGGTATGCGCGTCATACTTGTCCGGAAACTGTACCCGATATCCCAAAACCGGCTCCAGTACCGGCGGCAGCGCACCCGCCGCACTGCCCAGCCCCATACCGGGAGTGGTATGCGTCAGGCCGGTGACGGCACAGACCATGCCGCTTTCCGCCTGTTCGATTGACTGAAATTTTTCACCCGAGTACACTCGGATCTGGTTGACTTTTTCCTGCCAGCCGCCGTCCTCTTCGCCGGACAGCAGCGCGCGCACAGCAAGCGTTCCGCCCGTGATTTTGAGGTGGGACAGACGGTTGCCCTGTCCGTCGCGCGTAATTTTGAACACCTGCGCACCGAATGCATCGTTATACTGCGGCTGCTGTGTATAATGCTCCAATCCGTCCAGTAATGCTTGTACGCCTTCCAGCCGCAGCGCAGAACCGAAATAACACGGAAACACCTTGCGGGCGCGAATCAGGGAAACAATGTCCTCTGATTGCACGCATCCCGTTTCCAGATACCGCTCGAGCAACGCTTCGTCGCACATGGCGATTTCTTCCGCCATGGTATCCGGCTGGTCAAACGCGATACAGCCATCCCCCAGACGCTTTTTCAGCTCGGCCATACGCGCCGCCCGCGCGTCCGGGTGGATGTCCATTTTATTGATAAAAAGAAAGGCCGGCACATGATGGCGTTTCAGTAACCGCCACAGCGTCTGCGTATGCGCCTGCACGCCGTCCGTTCCGCTGACCACCAGAACCGCATAGTCCAGCACTTGCAGCGTGCGCTCCATCTCCGCGGAAAAATCCACGTGTCCCGGCGTGTCCAGCAGCGTCACCGCAGTGGTCGGCAGCGACAGCTCTGCTTGTTTGGAAAAAACCGTGATGCCTCTTTCCCGCTCGATTGCAAACGTGTCCAAAAAGGCATTTTGATGGTCTACCCGTCCCAGTTTTTTCAGTGCGCCCGTCAAATACAGCAACGCTTCCGACAGCGTTGTTTTCCCCGCATCCACATGCGCCAGAATACCGATGACTAATCGTTTCATAATTTCCTTCTCATTGATTGGTTTATTGATATTATATCAAAAAAGTAGTCAAAGCACAAGACATTCCAACCTCTACCCGTGCATAACATTTTTTCCTGTTAAACCGCCAAAATTGAAATTTCTACACATAATTCGCGCATCTTTTTCCATGAAGAGCAGCAATTTCATCTCATATTGCGGTTTTTTGCGCACAAAATACTATCAGCAAATCCCCAAAACACAAATCAAACAAAAGGAGAGAAAAAACATGACTAACACGAAGAATGGTTCTAATCAGGGTATGGTTCCGGAAGCACGCGCTGCAATGGATCGCTTTAAGATGGAGGCGGCAGCCGAGGTTGCTGTCGCTTCTCCATCTTAACAAGCCTCATCCCAACCATACTACATACCGGCTCACAACGCAAACGACCGCCCTTCACCCCAGTGAAAGGCGGCCGTTTTCTGTTACCCTGCTTTTTATGGAACGAAATGCTCACTCATCTGCGCGCACGCGCACGGTATAGCTTTCGCCATTCTCCAAATCAATGCCCCTATAGCTATACCCCGGCTCAATGAAGAAACTTCCGTCATCCTCAATGTCCCAGCTGGATGCATAGGTCGTGCCGCTGCCCACGACCTCGCCGGACGAATCCAGCAATTCCCACACAAACTTTGGTGTCGAGTAATCGCCGCAATCGGCCGTGCCGCGGAAGGAGATATCCAGCTCATAGCAATCGCCATAGGTGGAATAGCTGAGCTCTGTGCCAATCTCCTCGATCGTAGCCGTGCCGTTTTTGTCCGTCACGGTCAGCGGAACACCTTCAACCCGTACTTCCGGCGCTGCCGCCTGCACCTCTCCGGCATCCTTACCGCTGTCATTGCGGAAGGAGACGGTATACGAACCCTCCAGATCCACATCATTCAGATAGATCGAAGCGGAGAACGAATCGCCCACGCTGTTCGGTGTGCCATGCGTATCGACAACACCGCTGTAAATGACTTTTCCGCTCTCATCCTTCACTTGGCATTTGAGATACGACTGGAACGCAAAACGGAAATCCTCATTCAGGCTGGTCAGCGTACCATTGACCTCAATGACGGCCAGATTGTCACTTGTCCAGGTGGACGGCTCAACATCAGTCACCTGAAGCGTGCCGGCGATGATGGGATCGGACGGGACAAAGTCATAGTCCTGATCCTCCCAATCCTCATCCTTAAGATACAGGCAGTTGAGCGTTACCGGCAGCCGCTCCGCCTGCACGTCGAACTGATACGCCGGCAGGACAGTAATCGTGCAGCTGCCCGTCGCGCCGTCGGGAGAAACCGCCGTTATGGTAACTTCACCACGGCGTTTGCCGGTTACCACACCGCCATTTACCGTCGCAATCATGGAGTCGGACGTCTTCCATTCCTTGATCGTGCGGTTGGTTGTGTTTTCCGGATAGACTTTCACATCCACCGAGCAGGTTGTACCCTCACGGATGGATTCTTCGCTCGGCGTCAGCTCCAGACGCTCGCCTTTGACAACGGAAATCTGACGCATGCGCATGATCGTTACGATGCTCTGCTCCCGGGTATACGAGCCCTGCGGATCGAACTTGCCGCCTTCAATGCCGTTAATAATACCCGCAGCCTGCACCTGTCCTACCTGCGCGTTGGCCCAAGAAGAGATCGCGCTGCTATCCGTAAATGCAGGTGATGCTGCCTTCAGCTCGGTTCCAAGCTTGCTACTGAGGTTCGACAGGATGACTGCTGCCTGCTCACGGGTCAGCAGTTCATTCGGCGCAAACTTACCATCACCAACGCCCTGAATCACGCCCAAACTGCCCATTTTCCGTACATTGATATCCTTTGTGTCTGAAAACTCCACCTTGGCACCGATGGTCCTCCCCGTGCTGTTCTCATACAGGCTGACCGCCAGTGCGCAGAAATCCGCGCGAGTGATGGGCGTATTGAACTTATATTGCAGCTGCCTCAGAACAATCCCCGCCGCGATGCCGTTTTCCACATCGGCTGCCGCCCAAGCAGACGGTGTACGGTAATGCGCCACATAATCAGGATCCACCCGCGTGGCCAGCGTATTCAGTGTGGACTGCACGGTGTTGCGCAGGTCATACGTCTTTTCCCCGCCGCTGGTCAGCTGCTGCAAGCGTGCATACCATGTTGCGTGCGGCATTTCCACCGAACTGTTGTCATCTACATAATAATAATGCATTTCACCGGTGGAAGAGAACACATCCTGACTGATGTAAACATCGGGCGAAAAACGCATATGAAATCCCTGTACGAGCTGCCATTTTCCGTCTACCACAGAATAATAGTAATCCGATCCCCGGCTGGTTCCGGACGCATCGGTCGAATATACCGCATATTTGCGCCTGTCGCTTCCGGTGCTGACCTTCATTTCATACTCATAATTATCACCACCCAAATAACTCCGATCCACCGGGATGCCTCCGGCCAGACGCACCATTTTTCCATTTTGATAGGTATATACGCAGTCAATCAGAGCGGACGCCACACTATCCCCTTTGTCCCCCACATTCTTTCCGAACACCAGTTCCGGAATGCCGTTCTGATCAAAATCGATCAGCTGGGCATAGCACACCTTTTGATTGACCCAGTTGACATAAAAGTCATACCCGGTCAACTCGGACGACGGCACGTCGGTCGGCGGCAGACCGATGCTGTCCAGCTCTGTCTGCACAAAATCGTAATACGCGCGGTACGCGTCATCCACTGCGGATGCCTCGGCAGTCACGGGGCAAAACACTGCCACCGTAAGCGCCAGCGCCGCAAACAATCCCATAGAACACAGTCGCTTTTTCATATGATCCTCTCCTCAACCTTTCTTGCATTTCTTTCCACGAAAATCTCTATGCTACCTCCCCCCATTTTATATTTTGCATAGAAATAAATTATTTTTTTATATTTTTTTGGTATATATGCTATTGAAGCATTTCCTCCCTTTTCTGTCAAATTCTTTGGGTTTGCAGCGCGGCCCCGGTGCTCTTTCCTTCTGCTCACACACCCGCCGCAGCCGCTAGATTGGCTTTTGGTGTTAGAATTGCTTTGCGGAATGGGGAGAAATTTGGTATAATACTGCACAGCAGAACCCTAAATACCGCCTTGGCGAGGAAAGGACGGGTGCCTCGATGGCCACTAAATCATTATATACCGTGATTGTCGCAGACGATGAGGATGAATTGAGGGAAGCTGTATGCACCATGATTCCTTGGGAGGAATATGGCTTCCGTCTGGTTGGTAGTGCCAGTAACGGATTGGACGCGCTGCAAATGGTAGAGGAATGCGAGCCTGATCTTCTGCTCACCGATATCCGAATGCCGTTTATTTCCGGCATCGAGCTTGCCAGGCAGGTTCGTGAGGTTCGGCCTGCCACCAACATCGCTTTTCTCAGCGGTTACGACGATTTTGAATACGCCAAGCAGGCGATTCAATATAATATCATCAGCTATATGCTCAAACCCTTAACTATGGAAGGCTTGAGCAAAGAGCTGCAAAATATCCGCCAGAAGATCGACACCCAGTTCGCCATGTTCCGTCAGGCAACCCCCAATCCCAGCGGCATGGATCTGCAGACGGCGATGCTGATGCCGCTGGTGCTGGATGATTACGCCGAACCGGACGGAGAACCGCGGGCAAAGGCCTATGCCCGCCAGTGCGGCCTGCTGCGGGATATGGAGGACAGGCCCCATTTTGTTGTGATGGTATCCACCCTTCTGGAAGCGGACGGCGGCAACTGCACCGCGCCCTCCTTTGTTTCTTCCGTCAACCGACTGGCAACCAAATATCTGCGCGGTGCCCATTTTTTCGCCTCCGGCAAGGTCATTTCTGTACTGCTGGGCAACCCCTCCGACTTTGACAAATATCTTCATATTCTGGCAGATGAAATCCCCCAAATGGCCGACCGCGTGCTGGGCAAATGCTGCCGCATCGGCATCAGCCGCGCAACGCGCAATTTGACCTCTCTGCACGATGCGTATCGCGAAGCGATGGAAGCCCTGCGTCAGGGCGACGGCATGGAAAGCGGCGCACAGTTCATCAGCGATTTGTCGCCTGCCGTCAAGGGGGGCGAGCTTCTGTGCAAAAAGGCCATGGAGGCACTCAACCAACATTATATGGATGCCAATCTCTCGCTGGTATCACTCAGCGGCATGCTGACCGTCAGCCCCAATCACCTTTCTGCCTGCATCAAAAAATATGCTGGCGAAACCTTCATCAACATCCTGATCCGCAAGCGAATGGAAGCGGCCCGCGAACTGCTGGTGTCTTCCCCGCTAAAAATTCAGGAGATCGCCCAGCGATGCGGTTATACCGACCAGCATTATTTCAGCTATTGCTTCAAAAAATATTGCGGTGAATCCCCCAGCACCATGCGCCGCAGGCTGGATCGGGAAAAGGCGGGTGATTGACTGTGAAGGATGGCGTCTCCCGCACAGGGCTGCGCATCACCACCATTCTTGTCTCTATGGTGGTGAGTGTAGTCGCGGTCATCCTGTGCTGCTGCATTCTTCTCTTTCTCAACCGATACCGCAGCGCTATGGTACAAAGCGCCCTGACCAACAGCGATCAGGCAGTCTCGCAGGTATCGAATACCGTTGGCAACTATCTGCAAAGCATGGAGCAGGCTATGTCACTGGTCGAGTGGTCCATGCTGGAAAGCGCCGATAACCGCAACCAGCTTCTGGACGCTTTCCTGACCTTCCGCCCGGATGTGGTGGCGGTGACCAGCTATTCCCCCTCCGGCAAGATGCTGGACTGCTGGTGTCTGGATCGGGAGCCACGCGAGAACATTTATCAAAACCTTTCCTTCAATCTGGATCGGGCTCGCGCCTCCGGCGGCGCCTATATGACCGCCCCCCATGTAGAGAGCATTTTTGAGGGCTATTACCCTTGGGTCGTGACCATGACCGTTCCGCTCGAATCCGGCAATCAGACGGCATGGGTATCGCTCGATCTGAGCTTTTCCAGCATCTCCACTTACATCAACAACGTCAGCATTGGCCAGCGTGGCTACTGCTTTCTGATGGACAAGGAAGGCAACATCGTTTATCATCCACAGCAGCAGCTGCTGTACGCCGGCCTGAAATCCGAGGACACCTCCTCGCTGGCATCATTGGCAGACGGCTCTTATGTCGACGACACGGTGATCTATTCCGTCACCAGTGTGGCGGACAGCGACTGGCGAATCGTGGGCGTCAGCTATGTGGATGAAATGGTCAACCGCAGCTTCCGGGAAATGATCCGTCTTTCCCTTGTACTGGGTGCAGTGCTGCTTGCCGCCGCGGTGTTGACCAGTTTTCTTCTCTCCCGCCTGCTGGCGCGCCCGCTCCGCGGTTTAGAAGCTGCTATGGAAAGCTTCGAAACCGATGCCGACCACTTCACCTATGTGCCTGTGGGCGGTACCCGCGAAGTGCAGGAGTTATCCAGTTCATTCGAGCACATGGTGCTGCGCATCCAGCGTCTGATGTCCACCGTGCGCGAGGAAGAGGTCAACCTGCGCAAAACCGAGCTGAAAGCGCTTCAAGCGCAGATCAATCCGCATTTTTTATACAACACGCTGGATTCGATCGCATGGATGTGCGAGCAAGGCCGCAATGACGACGCGGTAAAGATGATCCATGCGCTGGCCCGCTTGTTCCGCATCAGCATCAGCAAGGGTCACGAGCTTATCCCCATCGCCAAGGAGATCGAACACGCGGAAAGCTATCTGCAAATCCAGAAATACCGCTATAAAAACCAGTTCACCTATGAATTCGATGTCGACCCTGCATGTCTCAACTACTACTGCAACAAGATCACTCTACAGCCTATCATCGAAAATGCCATCAACCATGGTCTTGACCTGCTGGTGGATGAGGGCCGCATCACCGTGCAGGTGCGGCAGGACGGCGAGGACATTGTCTTTGATGTCCGGGATAATGGCGTAGGGATGAGCGACGAGCTGATCCAATCCATCTTGGCGCACGCGCCGGAAGACCGTACCGGCATCGGCATTCGAAATGTAAACGACCGTCTGCAAATCTATTTCGGCAAGCAGTACGGCCTGCACATCACCAGTGAACCGGATGTGGGCACCTGTGTGGAGCTGCGCATGCCAAAGATACAGGAGGGGGATTATGAGACGAAATAGATGGCGCGCTGTATGGGCCGCTGTGCTGTGCATCCTGCTTTGCGGCTGCTCAACCGGCACCAACTACTCCCGACAGCATACGGTGGCGCTGGTAGTCAAATCCACACAGACAGAATTTTGGCTGTCCGTCTTTGCCGGGGCGGAAGCTGCCGCCACGGAGTACAATCTGAAGCTCAATATCATTGGTCCGGATACGGAAGAGGATTATGAAGCCCAAAACCAAATGGTGGCCGACGCGGTCAGTGAAGGCGCGGAAGCAATTGTTTTTTCCGCCATCGACTACGAAAACAACGCCGCTGCCATCGACGATGCCGCAAAGCAAGGCGCCAAAATCGTAGCCATCGACAGCAACGTAGACTCCGAAGCGGTCAGCACCTACATCGGCACCGACAACTATGCTGCCGGGCAGATGGCAGCGCAGGCAGCACTTGATCGGGTCAATACACCGCTCAAGGTCGGCATCGTCAACTATGACATCAGCAGCGCCAACGGTCAGGAGCGTGAACAGGGCGCGGTGGATACCTTTGCTGACAGCGGCAGGGCGGAGGTCATCAGCGTCATCAACACGCTGGCCGATGCCGGTCACGCCAAACGGGATACCGCTGCCCTGCTTACATCCCACCCGGAAATCAATGTGCTGCTGGCCTTTAACGAGCCGACCAGCGTGGGCGCTGCGCAGGCAATCGAGGAAATGGGCCTGTCCGACACGGTTTTTCTGGTGGGATTTGACTCCAACGTTGCCACCGTGGACGGACTGCAGGAAGGCTCGGTCGATGCCCTCATTGTGCAGAATCCCTATGCCATGGGCTATCTGGGTGTGGAAAGCGCTTACAAGCTGCTCGCCGGACAGGCCGGCGGGATGGAACGCATCGTGGACACTTCGACCCAAATCGTCGACAGGGACAACCTTTTTGAAGTGGACAGCCAAAAGGCTCTGTTCGCGTTTGACTCCCGTTGATTTGTGTAATATGCACAGTTTTTATGTTTTATAATTTCGCTTTATGATAGTTTTCAATAAAATTTACCCCTTTTGCGGTGATTTTTTACCTTGTTTTTCCGGTTCACTTCGCCTACAATAAAAGCAAGCAGGGAGGAACCCCCGGTTGGACGTCCCTCCCAATTCAAAGGAGAGAAGGAGAATCATTATGAAGAAGAAGGTACTCGCGCTTACCCTGACTGCAGCAATGATGCTCAGTATGGCAGCTTGCTCCTCCGGCGGCAACACTTCGGATGCCTCGCAGGACAACGGCGGTACGGAGGCGGCGGAGGTTGCCAACAAGGATAAGCCCTTAGTATGGTTTAACCGTCAGCCCTCCAACAGCTCCACCGGCGAGCTGGACATGACCGCTCTGAACTTCAACGACAACACTTACTACGTAGGCTTTGACGCCAACCAGGGCGCTGAGCTCCAGGGCACCATGATTCTGGACTACGTAAAGGCTAACATCGACACCATCGACCGCAACGGCGACGGCATCATCGGTTATGTACTGGCCATCGGCGATATCGGCCACAACGACTCCATCGCTCGTACCCGCGGCGTTCGCGCAGCGCTCGGCACGGCGGTTGAGAAGGACGGCGCAATCGTCAGCGATCCGGTCGGCAGCAACGCAGACGGCTCCGCTACCGCTGTTAAGGACGGCTCTCTGGAAGTCAACGGCAAGACCTACATTGTCCGCGAGCTGGCTTCTCAGGAAATGAAGAACTCCGCCGGTGCAACTTGGGATGCTGCTACCGCTGGTAACGCGATCGGCACCTGGGCTTCCTCTTTCGGTGATCAGATCGACATCGTCGCTTCCAACAACGACGGCATGGGCATGTCCATGTTCAACGCTTGGTCCAAGGCGAACAAGGTTCCGACCTTCGGCTACGACGCAAACGCTGACGCTGTTGCAGCAATCGCAGAAGGCTACGGCGGCACCATCAGCCAGCACGCTGACGTTCAGGCTTATTTGACCCTCCGTGTGCTGCGTAACTCTTTGGACGGCGTTGACATCGACACTGGTATCGGAACCGCTGACGAAGCCGGTAACGTATTGAGCGAAGATGTATACTACTACAATGAAGAGGAGCGTTCCTACTACGCTTTGAACGTTGCTGTTACCGCTGACAACTATGAAGAGTTTATGGATTCCACCAAGGTTTATGAGCCTGTTTCCAATCAGCTGGATGAATCCACTCATGCTTCTAAGAAAGTTTGGCTGAACATTTACAACGCTGCTGATAACTTCCTCAGCGCAACCTATCAGCCCCTGCTGCAAAAGTATGACGATCTGCTGAACCTGCAGGTTGAGTACATCGGCGGCGACGGCCAGACTGAGGCCAACATCACCAACCGTTTGTCCAACCCCAGCGACTATGAC
>NZ_CAWVCU010000131.1:0-6413 GCF_963927765.1 uncultured Agathobaculum sp.
GACGACGCGGTGCAGTTTGCCGATCTAGCGGTCGTACTGGGTGGAGACGGAACCATGCTGCGTCTGGCACGCGCGGCGGCACAGCAGGAGTTGCCGATGCTGGGCATCAACGTCGGGCATGTTGGTTTCATGACCGAACTGGAGCCGGGCGAGTTGGACAAGATGGAAAAACTCTTTCGCGGCGATTACACGATTGATAGCCGCATGATGCTGCATGTGGCGGTATACCGGCAGGGGCGGCAGGTCTATGAAAACGACGCGCTCAATGACATTGTGCTGGCCAAGGGTACGGCATTTCGTGTGGTGCGTGTGTGCATTTCAGCGGATGACGAGGAAGTGACACAGTTTAACGGCGATGGCTTGATCGTTGCCACGCCGACCGGATCGACGGCTTACGGCTTGTCCGCCGGCGGACCGGTGATCGAACCGAGCGCGGAAAATCTGGCGGTCATCCCGATTTGTGCGCATGCTTTGGCGGCAAAGGCCTTTGTGTTTGCGCCGGAGCGGCGCATCGCGCTTTCTGCGGCCTGCGAAGGCGGCAGCGAGGTATTCCTTTCCGCGGACGGTGGGCAAGGCTTTGCCATCCGTCCGGATGACCGGGTGGAAATCACGCGCTCACCGCTTCGCACCCGTTTGGTGCGGCTGAAAGGGATCAGTTTTTATAAAATCTTGCAGAAAAAGCTCTGACAGGGGGCGCGAATATGAAATTTCAAAGACAGGCAAAAATCCTCGAATTGATCGACCGGTTCGAGATCGAGACACAGGAGGAACTGACAGATCACCTGCGCGCATTCGGCTATAATACGACGCAGGCGACGGTCTCGCGCGACATCAAGGAGCTGCGGCTGATCAAGTCGCTTTCTGCGGAAACCGGTAAATATAAATACACTGTGGCGGCTGGCGGCACGGCGGACAGCTTCACCACCCGTCTGCGCAATATCTTCCGCGAATGCGTCACGGAGATCGCTGCTGCGCAGAACATGGTGGTCATTAAGACATTACCCGGATTGGGGCAGGCGGCGGCCATGGCGATTGACGCGATGCGTGCCACGGATGTAGTCGGTACGCTTGGCGGAGACGATACCGTGTTTGCGGTCATGCGCGATAATGAGAGCGCGGCGCGTTTCTGCCAGCAGGCACAGGACATTCTAAAGTAAAGCAGGGGAGGAAGCGGCGATGCTGCAATTACTCCATATTGAAAATATTGCGGTCATCGAACGGGCGGATATTGAACTGGAAAACGGTTTGACCGTGCTGTCCGGTGAGACCGGCGCGGGCAAGTCGATCGTGATCGACTCGATCGGCGCGATTTTGGGCAAACGGGTCAGCCGCGATCTGGTGCGTTCAGGGGCGCAGAAGGGCTTTGTCAGCGCGGTGTTCACCGACCTTTCGGCGGGGCTTACCAGCTTGCTCGACGAGCTGGCGCTCACAGGAGACGAGCCGGATACGCTGCATTTGCAGCGGCAGATCACGGCAGACGGCAAAAGCACCTGTCGGGTCAATATGAAGCCGGTGTCGGCTGCGGTGCTGCGGCAGCTGGCGCCGTATTTGATTGATATTCACGGCCAAAACGATGGGCAGAAGCTGCTCGATGAACAGCATCACATCGACTATCTGGATGGATATGCGGGGTTGGACTCGCTGCTGGCGCAGTACCGGCCCAAATATCAGGCGCTGCTGGCGCTGCGGCGCGAGATCACAGCACTCGAGACCGGCGAGCAGGAGCGTTTGCAGCGCATCGACATGCTCTCTTTCCACAAGGAGGAGATTGAGCAGGCGGCACTCCAGCCGGACGAGGATGAGACGCTGGCGCAGCGCAAAGCATATTTCGACCACGCAGGCAAGATCGCGGGCGCGCTGGAGCAGGTGCGGCTTGCGCTGAACGGAGATGACGAGGTCGGCGGTGCATGCGCGCTGCTCGATCAGGCAGCAGTGGCATTGGCTGGGCTGCATGAAGTGTCCGATGCATTTGACGCGATGGCAGAGCAGGCGGAAGAAGTGCGGCTGCTAGCGGCAGACTTGCGGGATAATGTGGTGAGCCGCAGCGAGAACCTGGATTTTTCATCAGCTGAGCGCGAATGGGTCGAGCAACGGCTGGACCTCATCTATCGCCTCAAACAGAAATATGGCGGCACACTCGAAGAAATTGCTGCTTATCATGCACGCATCACGGCGGAACTGGACACGCTTGCCGACTCGGACAACCGACGCGAAGAACTGCGCGAGCGATATCGTGCGGAGCTGGCCGAGGCGAAGCAGTTGGCTGCCCAAATCTCAGAGAAACGGCGGCAGGCGGCGGCTCGTCTGGAAAAGGCGATCGTGCGGGAGTTGTCGGAGCTGGATATGGATAAAGTCAAAATGCGTGTAGTGGTGCACACGGGGGCAAAGCTGGCGGCGCATGGCTTTGACACGGTGACGTTTGAGATCTCGGTCAATCCCGGTGAGCCGGAAAAGCCGCTCTCCAAGGTTGCATCCGGCGGTGAGCTGAGCCGCATTATGTTGGCGCTGAAAAACGTCTTGACGGCGGGCGAGGATGTTGGTATGCTGATTTTTGACGAGATTGATACCGGCGTTTCCGGTCATGCCGCGCAGCAGATCGCGCGCAAGCTGTCTGCGATTGCAAAGAAAAAGCAGACGCTGTGCGTCACGCACCTGCCGCAGATCGCGGCGATGGGCGGCCACCATCTGCGCATTGCCAAATCCGTGCGGGAGGGACGCAGCTATACCGATGTCAGTCCGATGAACCGGATGCAGCGCGTGGATGAGATCGCGCGGCTGCTGTCCGGTGAGCAGATCTCGGATGCGGCGCGTCGCAACGCCGAGGAACTGCTGGAAGCGGCCGGGCAGGAGGGCTGACGCATGGTAATCATTGACGAGCGGTATAAGGAACGCGCTCCGTGAGGGAGCAGTGCATAAAACGGAAAAACTAATTTTATTATAGATGCGGGAGAACACACATGACACTTTACGAAGAACTCAAAGCGCGCGGGCTGATCGCGCAGGTGACCAACGAGGAAGAAATCAGCGAAATGATCAACAACGGCAAAGCCACCTTCTACATTGGCTTTGACCCGACGGCTGACAGCCTGCATGTCGGCCACTTTATGGCGCTGTGCCTGATGAAGCGCCTGCAGATGGCGGGCAACAAGCCGATCGCGCTGATTGGCGGCGGTACAGGCATGGTCGGTGACCCCTCCGGCCGCACGGATATGCGCTCGATGATGACGGTCGAGACCATCCAGCACAACTGCGACTGCTTCAAAAAGCAGATGGAGCGCTTCATCGAATTTGGTGAGGATAAGGCGCAGATGGTCAACAATGCGGACTGGCTGATGGGTCTGAACTATATCGAACTGCTGCGCGAGGTTGGCGCGTGCTTCTCGGTCAATAACATGCTGCGCGCAGAGTGCTACAAGCAGCGCATGGAAAAGGGCCTGAGCTTCCTGGAATTCAACTACATGATTATGCAGTCGTACGACTTCTACTACCTGTTCCAGCATTACGGCTGCAACATGCAGTTCGGCGGCAATGACCAGTGGTCGAACATGCTTGGCGGTACGGAACTGATTCGCCGTAAGCTGGGCAAGGATGCGCACGCGATGACCATTACGCTGCTCTTAAACTCCGAAGGCAAGAAGATGGGCAAAACGGCAGCGGGCGCGGTATGGCTCGACCCGAACAAGACTTCGCCCTACGACTTCTTCCAGTACTGGCGCAACGTAGACGACGCGGATGTGCTCAAGTGCATCCGCATGCTGACCTTCCTGCCGCTTGAGCAGATCGAGGAGATGGACAACTGGGAAGGCGCGCAGCTGAACAAGGCAAAGGAGATCCTCGCTTATGAGCTGACCGAGCTGGTGCACGGCAAGGAAGAGGCAGATAAGGCGATGGAAGCTGCTAAGAACATTTTTGCGGGCGGCGGTTCGAGCGAGAACATGCCGACCACTACGCTGACCGATGCGGATTTTGCGGATGGTCAGATCGGTGTGCTGACGCTGCTGGTCAAGTGCGGCCTTGCTGCATCCAACGGTGAAGCGCGCAAGCTGGTGCAGGGCGGCGGCGTTTCGATCGACGGCGAGAAGATCGCAGACTTCAAGACCATGTTGGATAAGGACTTCTTCCAGCAGGAGCGCATGGTCAAAAAGGGCAAAAAGACCTTCCACAAGGTTGTGCTGGGCTAAGCATGATGAGAAAAGGCGCTGCGGCTGCAATTGCCGCAGCGCCATGCTGCTTGTGCGAAAACGGATGATGGAAAAGAGAAGCGGATAAAGCCATCCTTGCGCATTTTTTCGCGGTGTATTATAATGGTACATGATTTTTGTGATGAGGAGCACGGTATGAAGCGAGTTCTTGCGGCATTGTTGCTGCTTTTGGGATTGACAGGCTGCGCGGGACGGCAGGCAAGCTATACGACAGACTTTTTCGCCATGGATACCTTTATGGCAGTTTCCGTGTACGGGGACAGCGAGGACGCGGCACAGGAAGCGGCTGTTGCCTGCGAGCAGGCGGTCAATGCGCTGGAGCCTGCCTTGTCCCGCACGCGCGAGGACAGCGACCTGTATCGTCTCAACCATGCGGACGGGGCGGTGTGTGAGGTCAGCGACGATACCTATGCAGCGATTGAGGCGGCGGTGCAGTATGCCGAGCTGACCGGAGGTGCATTTGACCCGACTATGGCGCCGCTGACCGATTTGTGGGGTATTAATACGGAAAATGCGCATGTGCCGGCGCAGACTGAGATTGCCGAAGCGTTGACCCATGTGGGCTATGAGAATATCAAGCTGCTGGGAGACAATCAGGTACAGCTGCTGAACGGGGCACAGCTTGATCTGGGCGGTATCGGCAAGGGCTTTGCAACCGATGCTGTGTTTGCGCTGCTGGCGCAGCAGCCGGAGGGCGCGGCAACCGGCGCGCTGGTGCAGCTGGGCGGTAACATCGGCACGTTCGGGGAAAATCCATCGCGCGACGGCGGAAACTGGGTGGTCGGCATTGCCGACCCGGACGACAATGCAGAGTTTGTGGCAACGGTTGAGGTGCGGGATGCTTCGGTCGTTACGTCGGGCGATTATGAGCGCTATTTCGAGCAGGACGGCAAGCGGTATCATCATATTTTCGACCCGGAAACCGGCTATCCGGCGGACACCGGTCTGCGCAGTGTGACGGTGATCGACCCAAATTCCACTCGTGCGGATGCAATGACGACCGCGCTGTTTGTCATGGGTCTGGACGATGGTCTGGCGTTTTGCGCGGAAAATGATATTGCAGCGGTGTTTATCACGTCAGATCAGCAGATTTACGCGACGGATGCGGTCGATTCCATTTGCACCTATACCTTCCTCGGTGCGGAGAAAGGGTATACCGATGCGCAGTAGGCTCAAATGGGGTGACTTTGTCGTCATCGGTGCGGTGCTGGTGCTCGCAGCAGCGCTTGCTGCGTGGTTTGCCGCAGGCACACAGGGCGACCTGCTGTATGCGGAGGTCTGGCAGGATAATGCGCTCATTGAGCGTGTAGCGCTGACGGATGCGACCGACCGCACCATTGATTTGGATGGACACAACGTGATCATACTGTCCGGAAAAACCGCGCGTATGGCGTCGGCGGATTGCCACGATCAGGTGTGTGTGCGCACGGGTACGCTGACGCGGGCGGGACAGGTCGCGGTTTGTCTGCCCAATCGCGTGGTGCTGAAAATCGTAGGGGAGACCGGAGAAATCGACGCAATCGTATCGTAACGGAAGGGTGAGACCGTGCAAGCAAAAAAGTTGACGCTTTGCGGCATGCTGACCGCATTGGCGGTCGTTTTGTCGCTCGTGGAGCGGCTGTTCCCGCTGGACGCGGTCGTGCCGGTGCCGGGCGTGAAACTCGGTTTGGCAAATGTAGTGACGCTCTTTGCATTAACACGCCTGTCTGCGCGGGACGCGCTGGCGGTGCTGCTGTGCCGCGTGGCGTTGTCCAGTCTGCTCATGGGCAGCGTGACGGCGTTTTTGTTTTCGCTGTTCGGCGGCTTGCTGTCGCTTGCAGTCATGTGGCTGCTGCTGCGCGCAGAGGGGCGGTTCTGTTCGCTGCTGGGGGTGAGCGTTGCGGGTGCGGCAGCGCACAACATCGGACAGATCATCGCGGCTGTCCTCTGGATGCAGACCGGCGCAGTGGTGACGTATCTGCCGTTCCTGCTGGTGATGAGCGTGCCGCTTGGCCTTGTGACCGGACTGACCTGCTCGGTCGTATTATCGCATATGCAAAAAATTGATTTTAACGTATAAAAAAGCGAAGCTCCTCCTATACTAACGGCAAATATATAAGGAGGAAATGCAATGAAAAGGCTGATCGCTTTGCTGGCCGCGCTGACGATGGTGTTTGCTTGCGGTTGCTCCAACACGACGGATGAAACCAATCCGAATGACACGAACAATAA
>NZ_CAWVCU010000132.1:0-3536 GCF_963927765.1 uncultured Agathobaculum sp.
CAGCGACAAGGAACGTGTTGACCGTCTGATGCAGCATTTCATGGATATGGGGCTGCGGATCAACTATTCCGAGGGTGCCAATACCACTATCCTCGGCCTGATGGGCGACACCACCAAGCTCGATGAAGGGGACATCATGGCCTATGACGTGGTCGAACGTGTACAGCGCGTGACCGAGCCGTTCAAGGCCGTTAACCGCAAATTCCATCCCGAGGACACGGTCATTGAGGTCGCGGGGCGCAAGATCGGCGCGGGATATTTCAATGTGATGGCAGGCCCGTGCTCGGTCGAGAGCGAGGCACAGATCGTCGAAGTGGCCGAGGCGGTCAAAAAGGCGGGCGCGTCCTTCCTGCGTGGCGGCGCGTTCAAGCCGCGCACCTCGCCCTACTCCTTCCAAGGGCTGGAGGCCGAAGGGCTGAAGCTGCTGCTCGAGGCCAAACGCCAGACCAGGCTGCCGATCGTGACCGAGATCATGAGCGAAAAGCATCTTGATCTGTTCGCGGATGTGGACATCATCCAGCTCGGGGCACGCAACATGCAGAATTTTATGCTGCTCAAAGAACTGGGCCGCTCGAACAAGCCCATTTTGCTCAAGCGCGGCCTGTCCGCTACGATGGAGGAATTCCTCATGGCGGCGGAATACATCTTCGCGGGAGGCAACACCAATGTCATCCTGTGCGAGCGCGGCATCCGCACATTTGAGAACCTCATCCGCAACAATCTGGATATTTCCGCTGTGCCGCTGGTTAAGATGTTCAGCCATTTGCCGATCATCATTGACCCGAGCCATGCCGCCGGACGGCGCGACATGGTGCAGCCGCTGTCGCGCGCGGCGATTGCCGCGGGCGCGGACGGCCTGATTATCGAGGTGCACAACGATCCCAAGCATGCACTGTGCGACGGTGCGCAGTCGCTCGACATCCCGCAGTTCGACGCTGTGATGGCGGATATCAAGCGCCGCGCGGCCTTCGAGGAGCGCGAGATGATGCCGCAGTGAAGGATTTTGTCCGCTTCGGTGTGATTTTGCACCATATCGCGACGGTCGAGGGCTGGGTGTTCTGCCTTGTGCTGTTCGCCTACCCGCAGGAGCGGTCGCTTGTCGGGACCGCGCTGCTGGTCGCGTGGGCGTTTTTGCAGACCATCGGGACGCTCGAGCTCATCGGGCGCTGGCTGCTCGGCCGTTTGGACGAAAAGGAGGAGCGGATGCAGCGCTCCTTTGCGCGCCTCGGCGAGCATCTGGGCGAAAGCAAGGCCAAGGGCATTTTCGCCGCCGAGATGGTCGCGATGGTCGCGCTCAAGCTGGCGCTGCCTGTCGGGCTCAATCAGATATAAGAAAAAGCGAGGCATTTGCCTCGCTTTTTTGCGTTTGCGGTCAGATTTTGATCAGTTCGTACTGGCGCGTGCCGATGCCGATCTTCTCGCCGTGTTCGAGCGCGGACTGCCAGTTCGTGTCCGGATGAACGGCATGGAAGTGGTCGTTCTCGTCGTGGATGTGGTGCCGCTCGTGCTCGTCGCACAGCAGGCTTGCGGGATTGACCGGCGCGGCGTTGACCGCATCCGCGCACGCCTGATCGAGTGCAACCGGGTCAAACGACGCAAACATGCCGATGTTCGGCACGATAGCGACGTCGTTTTCTGCGTGGCAGTCGCAGTTAGGCGACACGTCGATGACGAGCGAAATGTGGAAGCACGGACGGCCATCCACAACCGCCTTGGTGTATTCCGCGATCTTGCGGTTCAAAACAATGTTGGACTCATCATAGCCGCAGCCGATCGCGTCGGTCGGGCACACGCCGATGCAGCGGCCGCAGCCGACGCACTTATCGTGGTCGATATGCGCCTTTTTGTCCGTGATGGTGATGGCGCTGTGTGCGCAGATGCGCGTGCACATGCCGCAGCCCACGCAGGGATTCTGGTCGACTTGCGGTTTGCCCGCGTTGTGCTGCTCCATCTTGCCTGCGCGCGAGCCGCAGCCCATGCCGATGTTCTTCAGGCAGCCGCCGAAGCCGCTTGCCTCATGGCCCTTGAAATGGGTCAGAGAGATAAACACGTCCGCGTCCATAATGGCCTGTCCGATTTTGGCTTCCTTGACGTATTCGCCGCCCTCGACCGGCACATACGCCTCGTCCGTACCCTTGAGGCCGTCCGCGATGATGACATGGCAGCCGGTGGAGAACGGCGAAAAGCCGTTGAGGTATGCAGAGTCGAGATGGTCGAGTGCGTTTTTGCGCCCGCCGACGTACAGCGTGTTGCAGTCGGTCAGGAACGGCTTGCCGCCGCGCTCACGCACGAAGTCTGCAACGGTTTTTGCCCAGTTCGGACGCAGGAACGCGAGGTTGCCCGGCTCGCCGAAGTGGATTTTGATGGCGGTGAATTTCTTGTCAAAGTCGATGCTGTCCATGCCCGCTGTTTTCATTAGGCGGGTCAGCTTTTGCTGCAAATTCTCGGTCAGGGTTGTGCGGAAGTCCGCAAAGTAAACCTTGGATTTATCCATAACAGTTCATTCCTCTCTTGTCAATCTTTGCCCTGCTATCAGTATACCACAAGGCGGGGCGGCAAAACAAGCGGGCCGCGCCAAACGAAAAAACCGCACCGGATGGGTGCGGTCATTTGCGAAAGTCCGCGGCGCGCTCGAACAGGCGCTGCGCGATGCGGAGGACGCGGCTTGCGCGGATTAACTCGCCGCCAGATCAGTCAGACTGCCGAAGGTGTAGCCCTCGTTTTCCCAACGGGTCAGCAGCTCGTCGAGGATGCGCGCGTTGGTCTCGCTCGTTGAGTGCAGCAGCACGATTGCGCCGTTGTGGATGCGTGGCAGCAGCTTGGCGAAGGCTTGCTCGTCGGTCGGTTGGTTGTCGGTGTACCAATCCACATACGCCAGCGACCAGAACACAGTCGTGTAGCCCAATTCCTGCGCCTGCTTGAGATTTTCCTCGCTGAACTTGCCCTGCGGCGGGCGGTAGAATTTCTGCATCGGCTGGCCGGTTAACGCGGTGTATTTCTCTTCCAGTCCGTTCAGCTCGGCGGCAAAGGCTTCCTTGTCGGAAATGGAGGACATATCCGGATGGTGCAGCGTGTGGTTGCCGACAATATGCCCCTCGTCCACCATGCGCTGCACCAGCTCGGGCGCAGAGTCGATAAAGTTACCCACAACAAAGAAGCACGCAGGCGCGTTGTGCTTTTTCAGCGCGTCCAGAATCGCGCCCGTGTTTCCGTTTTCGTAGCCTGCGTCAAAGGTCAGATAGATGGTGTTTTTGGTCGTGTCGCCCACATAATAGCAATCCCATTGCAGCAGCGTCTCGGCCGATACGTTGCCGACCGGCGGCTGTCCTTCGGTCTGGAAAGACAGACCCCAGTCGCTGATGGATGTGGGCACGGCTTCCTCTGTGCCAGCGGTTGTCTGCACGGTATTTCCGCGTTCCTCCTGCGGAACAAGGAAAAACAGCGCGGCAAGCAGCGCGCACACGCCCGCCGCCGCGCCGATGCGGTACAGCGTGTCGCGGGTGATGGTGATGAACATAAGTAAACGCCCCCTTGAT
>NZ_CAWVCU010000133.1:0-4127 GCF_963927765.1 uncultured Agathobaculum sp.
CGGCTCGGACAACTGGGGCGGCCAGTTTGATGCCATCAACCAGACCATCGAGTTTTCGACCCCGTATTCGGGCACCTATGAAGTGATTGAAAATGCGGCGGAGATCGTCGATCTGGCAGACTGCGACGAGCAAACCGCTGCCGCCATCCGCTTCATGGTTTCCAAAGGGTATTTCTCGGTGGACGACGCCGGCAACTTTGACCCGAACGGCACACTCAACCGTTACACCTTCGCCGAAGCGCTGGTGCGCATGTTCTTTGCGCTCGACCGCAGCCTGACCACCTCGTTCACCGATGTGGCGCAGGACAGCCCGTATTATGCTTATGTTGCCTCAGGTGAGCAGGATAATATCATCGAGGGCTTTGAGGACGGTACTTTCCGCGGCGAAACCGACGTGCTGCGCGAGCAGGTGATCGCGCTGTGCAGCCGCACGCTGGCGGATAAGAAGGGATACAGTTACCCGGCTGATCCGTCCGCCTATCTGACCTTTGCCGACGCGGACGCGATCGCAGACTGGGCGCGCGAAACCACCGCGCTGGCCGTGCGTGAGACGCTGATCGACGGCACGGGCACGCTTGCACCGCAGCAGGCGATCACGCGCGGCGAAGCGGCGCTCATGCTGTACCGCCTGTTCATGCTGCTGTACGAGCCGCCGGTAGCCGAGATGGCGTTCGACGGCTTTGACGATAGCAGCCCGGTGCCCGCCATCGTGCTGACGCTCGGTGGCATCGCCGCGCTGAGCGGCGCAGGTGCAGTGGTATACTGCCGCAGAAAGCGCCCGACCGCGCCGCCGACGGACGACAGTGACAGCACATGACGGCTGCACAATACACCGGCCGATATGGCCAAAATGATTTTCCTGCACGACACAGAAGGCTGACCGATTCGGTCGGCCTTCTTTTTTCTACAAAAAATTTTCTAAAATTTTTTGGTTTGGATAAAACCTGCCGCTCCCCTGCGGACTCCTAAGGGTATCAAACAAAAAGGGGAGTATGAACATGAGTGAGATGTTACAGGATTTGCGAACCGTGCTGGACATTTGGAACGGAGCAGTGTCGGCTGTTCAGGCGGTGATTCTGTCCGTTATGGCATTGGTTGCGTTGCTGGAGTGCTTCTTCGGCTTCAAACTGATCAAACTGGCCTTTGCCGTGTGTGGTTTTCTGCTGGGCGGCGTAGTCGGCTTCGCGGTCGGCGCGCTGGCGCTGGGGGCACCGACCTCGGGTGTGGTTACGGCTGCGGTGCTGATCGGCGGCATTGTGGGGGCGGTTCTGCTGTTCCGCATTTATCTGCTGGGCGTGTTTCTGAGCAATGCACTACTGACCCTGCTGTTGTTTCTGCTGCTGCTGGGCGCGGAGCCCCCTGCGTTGCTGCTCGGCGCGGTGTGCGGCATTGTGGTCGGCGTGCTGTCCGTCAAGTTTGTACGCGTCTGGATGATTTTCAGCACGGGTATTGCGGGCGGTACGCTGGCCGGCCGCTCGCTGATTACGCTGCTGATCGGCGCGCACCCGTTCCTCTCTGCTCTGCTCGGTCTGATGCTGAGCACGCTGGGTATCCTGTTCCAGTGGAAAACCACCGCGTCGGCAGCCCAAAAGGGCCCGGCGGCGCCAGCCTTCGTCCCGGAACCCGCAACCGACCTGCCGGAAACCGACGTACCGCGGTCCGTCTGCCCGCAGCCTTCGGCCAAGCGCAAGTATGTGCTCTCCGGAGCGGGCATCGCCCTGACCGTACTGGCCGTCGGCACAATGGCCGGGTTTACCGGCACCGCCGAGGCGGCACCGGTCGTGGCCGATACCGCGGAGGTATCCGACAACGAGGATATGGCAGAATTCAGTCTGGATCAGGTAAAAGATTATGCAGAGGGCGAAACCACCGCGCTGACACTGGTGGAACAGGGCGTCACCCGATATCTTTTCGACCATGACGGTGAAATCATCGCGCAGGGCGACGGCCTGTATTTCGCCGGCGAGATCGACGGCGAACCCTGTGCGCACGACCGGTATACCGGCGATGTGTACGACGCACAGGGGCGGGTGCGCTTCAACACCAAGGATATTTCCTATGGGCTGAACGAACTCGGCGGCTTTTCCGAGGGACTGTGCCCGGCATACCGGCAGGCGGCGTACCAGATGCACAACGGCGAGCGCGGCGCGCTCGAGCCGTCCGGCTGGATCGTGCTGGACATCGAGGGCAACGTGGTGCTGACGCTGGACACACAGTATGACCGAGTGGACACCTTTCTCAACGGGCATGCCGTTGTCCGGCAGGCGGCGGACGGGTTCGGGTTCCGGTTTGGGCTGATCGACCGCACGGGCAACCCGGTCGTCCCCTGTCAGTATGCTTCTTTGTCCTACGCGCCGGACCAGACCACGCTGATCGCGCAAGCCGAGGATGGCGCCTATGGTGCGCTCGACCTGCAGGGCTGCGAGGTCGAACCCTTTGTGCATGACTCGGCGGACGAGGTGCTGCAGGCGCTCGGCATGGAGACGGAGAAGACGTGATGCCATCCGGAAATCGGGTCATTTTATACAATGTGAGGTATAATTATTGACAGAAAGATGTATATCTTATATGATAAAAGCGTCACTCTTCCATTTTATTTCAATCTTAAAATGTGGATAAGGAGAAGACGGATAACGACCTGTGGCGTCAGACAAAGAGGGAGGGAAAAGAGAGGCTGAGGAAATGAACCGGGGGTTCTGTTGGGCTACGATAGCAGAAAAACGAATGGAGGAAAAAAGATGAACGTAAAAAGATGGATTTCGGCGGTTGTATGTGCGGCGACGCTTGCCGGCAGCATGGCGGTTGCGGGCGCGGCAGAGTATCCGACCGTGGAAAAGGGAACGAGCGAGGAAGGGGTCAGCTATGTGCTGCACTATCCTAAGGTATACGGCATGATCGACGCCAAGATTGCGGTGATCAATCAGTCGTGGAACGGCGATGGCGAGCGCAAAGAAGTGGAGCTGGAACTGCCGGTCGTTGCTGCCGGCGACCCCTTCGAGCTGGAGTTTACCGGCGGCTTTACCAGTGCGCGCTGCCCGGATTGCGACAAACCGCTTTCCCAGCCTAGCGGCGGCAGCAGCAACAGCATGGCCAACGGCACGATCTATGACGGCCCGTGTATCGTAGTGATGATTGGTGGCGATGTCTATAAGATCAATGCGGAAAATGCCGCCTTTGCGGACACGTTTGAGTGGCGCGGCCGTACGAACAACCGTCTGGCACAAACTGATAATTTTGTCGAACTGGACTATGAGGAAGATTCAATCGGTCTGCGGTCGATCACCGATCTGACAATCGATCAAGACGATCACTTCCATTTTGCACCGGGCAATAAGTACTACGACCCGAACGGCGACAATTCATATGGCTGGGCCAACCTTTCGTTCCAGACCGGATTCTATCTGCGTCTGCCGGAAAGCACGATCACGCAGATGGATTTCTCCCAGACCTATACCACCAAGGAGCTGGAAGCGCTGATCAATGGCGAGATTCCGGCCGCAGAACCGAGCGACTGGGCGCAGGCCGAGATTGCCGCCGCGGATGCCGCCGGGCTGATTCCCGAACTGAATGGCAGCCCCGCCTGGCAGAGCAGTGCCTCCCGTCTGCACTTTGCGCAGCTGGCAGTGCGTCTTGCGGAAACCGTGACCGGCGAAACCCTGCCCGCGGCGCCAGAATCCACTTTTGTGGACTGCACTGAAGTAGACGTGCGCAAGGCGTATGCTGCAGGCATTGTCAACGGCACCTCGGACACAACCTTCTCGCCGGAGGATAAGCTGACCCGTGAGCAGCTGGCCACCATGCTGTGGCGCGCGGCGAGCTATATCCAGCAGCAGACCGGCGAGCAGGTTCTGACCGCGGGTGGTTCGCTGGAGGGCTACACCGATGCTGGCAGCGTATCTGATTACGCCACTGAAGCAGTCGCGACGCTGGCAAACTACGGCATCATGAAGGGCACGAGCGCAACCGCGCTGTCCCCGCAGCAGGACTGCTCGGTCGAGCAGAGTGCGCTGCTTTGCTACCGTCTGTATGACCACTTTGCGAAAGCATAATAACGGCGGTTACACGTCTGAACCGACAGAAGGCCGGCGGGATTCCGCCGGCCTGTTTACAGCTTTAATGATAGCAAC